>JBDTXV010000481.1:0-2520 GCA_040006015.1 Caldimonas sp. | reverse complement strand
GGATCGATCTCTCGGGCTGGAGCCCGAAGTACTTTCCGCCGCAGCTCGTGCAGTATGCGAACACGTTGCTGAAGGACCGCATCCTGTTCGGCAGCGACTTCCCGCTGATCACGCCGGACCGCTGGCTGAAGGACTTCGAAGAAGCCGGCTTCAAGCCGGAAGTGAAGCCGCTGATCCTGAAGGAGAACGCGAAGCGGCTGCTCGGTCTCGCGTAGCGCGGCGCCGCGAGCTCGGCTAACCGAGCTCGACGCACATCGGCTGATGATCCGAAGCCTGCGTCGCGAGGTCGACCTCGATCGCACGCAGGCGCGGCCGCAGATCCGCGCTCGCGCAGACGAAGTCGCAGGCGAACGCTTCGGGCCATTGCACGCGGTCGTGGACGCCGGCGGTCGGCGGCTGCGGCAGCGCGGGGTGCAGGCTCTGCCAGACGTCTTCGAGCGCCGGCACCGCCACGTCGTCGAACGGCGCGGTCAGCCGCGCATGCAGCGGATCGTCGGGACGGAAGTTCAGGTCGCCGGTCAGGATCGCCGAGACGGTCTGGCGCTGCGTGTGGAACGGCCCGTGCCGTTCGTCGCGCGGACCGCGTGCCGTCGCGTGGCCGCAGGCTTCGGCATGGCGCGCGCGCACGGCCTCGACCTGCGCGGCGCGCTGCGCGAGCGAGTAGTACTCGAGGTGCGTCGTCGTCACGCGCAGCGGGCCGAACGGGGTTTCGAGCAGCGCTTCCAGCAAGAGGCGCGACATGCTGATCGCGGCCGGATCGGCGGGCCAGGGCAGCTGCACGCGAAGCACCTGCACGACCGGATAGCGGCTCAGGATCAGGTTGCCGAAGCGGCGCCGCGTGCCACCGAGCCCGGCCGTGTCGACCGCGAAGCCGGGCACCGCGGTGTAGCCGGGCAGCAGCGCGGCGAGCGCGTCGAACTGGTCCTCGCCGAGGCTTCCCTGCAGCGCGGAAAAGTTCGCCGCGACTTCCTGCAGGCAGAGCACGTCGAAGTCGGCCAACGCGCGCGCGTGATCGACGACGCGCCTCGGATCGACGACGCCGTCGCAGCCGAGGCACCATTGGATGTTCCAGGTGACGAGCTTCATCGCGATGACCCTTCGAACCGCCGCTCAGCGTATGCCGGCGCGCATGAACGACTGCACGAACTGGCGCTGGAACAGCAGGAAGCCGACCAGCAGCGGCGCCGACGTCATCAGCGTCGCCGCGGTGATGATCGACCAGTCGATGCCCTGGTCGGTCGACGAGAACACCTGCAGCCCGACCGTCAGCGGCCGCGTCTCGACCGAGTTCGTGATGATCAGCGGCCACAGGAAGTTGTTCCAGTGGTAGCTGACCGAGACCAGCGCATAGGCGAGATAGACCGGCCGGGCGAGCGGCACGTAGACCTTCAGCAGCACCTGCAACGCGCTCGCGCCCTCGACGCGGGCCGCGTCGTCGAGCTCCTTCGGCACGGTCTTGAAGGTCTGGCGCAGCAGGAAGATCCCGAACGCCGACGCGAAGTACGGCAGGCCGATCGCGACGATCGTGTCGCGCAGGCCGAGCGCGTTCATCGTCCGGTAGTTCTCGACGATCAGCACGTCGGGCATCACCATCAGCTGCAGCAGCACGAGCCCGAACACGAGGTCGCGGCCGCGGAACTCGAAGCGCGCGAGCGCGTACGCCGCCAGCGTGCCGAGCACGAGCTGCGCCGCGAGCACCATCGCGACGAGCAGGGTCGTGTTCAGGAAGTAGCGCGCGAACGGCGCCGCGTTCCACGCGTTGACGAAGTTCTGCAGGGTCAGCGGCGCGCCGAGCTCGAAGCGCGTCGAATACGCGGCCGGATGAAACGCGGTCCAGACCGCATAGACGAGCGGCAGGATCCACAACAGACCGAGCAGCCACGCCGCGGCGGTCTCGAGCACGCGCGCGAACGGCCCGGGTCGGAACACGGTCGGAGTCGTCGCTCTGCCCGTTGCAGCGCTGCCCTTGCGTCGCCGGCGCGCGTCGCTCCGCGTCATCGGTAGTGCGTGCGGCGCTCGAGGAAGCGCAACTGCACGAATGCGACCAGGCCGAGCGCGACGAGCACGATCACCGTCAGCGCGGCCGCGTAGCCGGTGTCCCAGAAGCTGAAACCGACCTGGTAGATGTAGTAGAGCAGCAAGGTGCTCGCGTTGTCGGGGCCGCCGCGCGTCATCACGAACAGGTGGTCGACCATCCGCACCGAGTTGATCAGCGCGTTGATCAGCACGAAGAGCGTCGTCGGCATCAGCAGCGGAAAGAGCACACGCCGGAAGTACTGCGCGCGCGATGCGCCTTCGAGCGCAGCGGCTTCGGCGAGCGACGGCGGCACCTGCTGCAGCGCTGCGAGATAGAAGATCATGAAGAAGCCGGCCTCCTTCCAGACCGCGACGACGATGATCGCGCCGAGCACTGTCGCGCGGTCACCGAGCCAGTTGTGGCTTGCGAGGCCGAGTCCCTGCGTGACCTGCTCGAGCAGCCCGTATTGCGGCGTGTAGAAGAAGAGCCAGATGTTCGCGACC
>JBDTXV010000480.1:0-2527 GCA_040006015.1 Caldimonas sp. | reverse complement strand
GGACGGTCCACTCGACCGCGGCGATGCCGCGATGGCGCGGCAGCAGCGACGGGTGGTAGCCGATGCCGCCGAGGCGCGAGCGCGCCAGCGCCTCCGGGCTGATGCGCGCATGCGTGTGGGCGGCGACGATCAGGTCGGTGCCCTCGGGAATCGCTTCGCCGGGAACGACCTTCGGATTCGCCAGCACGTGTACCGGCAAGCCCGCCTTGGCGGCGGCGAGGGCGAGGCGGTCGTCGGCCGCCGGCACGATCACGCACACGAACTCGACGCCTGACTCGCGCTGCAGCGCGTCGAGCACTGTCGCGCCGAAGTAGCGGGACCCCGCCAGAACGCATTTCATCGGGAAGCTCCTGTTGGCCGGACTCCATTGTCGGGGCGGCGCCATTGCGGCGGCCGCGACCGGCTAGCTCGCGGCCGCGGCACGTTGCTCGATCGCGAGGACGATGAATTCCGCGGGCTTGATCGGCGCGAACCCGACCCGGATGCCGATCACGCCGCGGCCGATGTCCGCCGCCGTCGTCGTCGTGCCGTCACAGGTGACGAAGTACGCCTGCGCAGGCGTCTGGCCGAAGAGCGCGCCCTCGCGCCAGAGGACGTTCATGAAGGCGCCGATCGACGCGCGAATCGTTGCCCAGAGCGGCTCGCCGTTCGCCTCGAAGGCGGCCCAGGCGAGACCCCTGGAAATGCTTTCCTCGATGAACAGCGCGAGCCGCCGAACCGATACGTACTTCCACTCCGAAGCCGCGTCATCGCTGCCCTGCAGCGTGCGCGCTCCCCAGACGAGGATGCCCTGCGAGGGGAAGATGCGCAGGCCGTTGATGCCGAGCCCGCCGAGGCGCGCGGCGTCGACATCGCTGATCGTCGTCGCGAGGGCGAGCGCGCCGTGGACGTTGGCAGCCGCTCCGGCCGGCGCCTTCGCCACACCACGCGTCGCGTCGCAGCGCGCGTAGATGCCGGTCACCGCGCCCGACGGCGGGAAGTCGCGCGCGCCGCCCGGTGCGAGCGGATCGGCCGCGTGCAGCCACGGGAAATAGAGCGCCGAGTTCATGGCGTCCGGCCCGGCGACCGCGCTCGCGACCGCGGGCAGGGCGGCAACGCTCGTCGCCTGCGGCGCATCGACGATCAGGAATGCCAGGCGCCGGCGGCAATCGGCCTGCACGCGAGCGATCGTCGCCGCGTCGGTGAGTCCGGCCACGCAAACGAGGTTGAAGAGATCGATGCGATCGGTGACCGAACCGGCGCCGAACAGGGCCGCCACCGCGGCATGGAAGCCCGGGTCGCCGGGGCCGATGCGCGCGCCGTCGGCTCCCTTGACGAAGCTGCCGAGATCGACGGTCGCGTTCGTCGGCGCCCGGGTGCCGGTGGCCTTCGCGGCGACGAGGGCCGATTGCGCGTTGACGATGCGCTCGACGAAGCGGGCGTTGCGCGATCCCATCCACAGGTCGTCGAACTGCTCGACCACCGCGTCGCCGCTCGGCTTGTGCAGGACCTCGATCCGGAATCGCTTCGCATCGTCGGCGCGGCGCGTCAGGCGCACGCGATACGCATGGGCCCACTCGCCGGGCGAGATCGCGCTGAGGCGCAGGCCGCCGAGCCGCGCGCCGGCGGTCCGTGCGTCGGCGGCGGCGACGCGCAGCGCCAGTGCTTCTGCGCCGCCGTTGTCGAAGAAGTGCTTCAGCGCGTAGCCCAGCGTCGGGTTCGCATCGAGCGGCCCGAACTGCCGCTCATGGTCGGCGAAGCTGCGCAGCCGCGCCGGCGCCGCCACCGGCCCGCGCGCGGACCAGCCGATGAACAGCGCGACCGAGGTCGAGACGCCCGCGATGACAGGCACGCCGTTCGGCACTTCGTCGATCAAGACGCCGGGGGTGGTGGAGGTCGCCAACGGGTCACTGTACTGCCGGGTCCAACGCGCTGGCGCTGTCATCCGTTCGTCATCGTCGGCACATAGCCTCGCGGCCATGCACATCGACTTCGAGCTGCCGATCGAGTCCGCCGCCTTCGACGTGGCCTGGGTCCGCGCCTGCGCGTCCCGCCTGACGCTCCTCGACACCCTGCTCGATCCGGTCGATGCCGAGTGCGTCGCGGCCGAGATGTCCCGGCACGACCATTGGCGTCAGATGCGGCCCGGCCTGGCCGCCGCGTCGGTGATGTTCGAGGCCGCGGACGTCCGTCGTCGCTGACGACGCGACCGTCCTCGGCGCCCGGCCTCCTCAAGCGTCGGGAATCCGCTCGACGTCCTCGAGCCACACCGTCGCTTCCGAATCGCTCGGCGCGCGCCAGTCGCCGCGCGGCGAGAGCGATCCGCCCGAGCCGACCTTGGGCGCGTTGGGAACGCACGAGCGCTTGAACTGGCTGGTCTTGAAGAAACGCCAGCAGAACGTGCGCAGGTGCTTCTTGATTTCGGCGAGCGAATAGGCGGTGCGCTTGACGTCGGGGTCGTCGGGCCAGGCGCCCTGGTCGACGTCGTGCCACGCGGTCCAGGCGAGGAAGGCGACCTTGGTCGGCGCGTAGCCGTAGCGCAGGATCT
>JBDTXV010000479.1:0-2535 GCA_040006015.1 Caldimonas sp. | reverse complement strand
GCGGGCCGAGCGCCGGGCCGCTCCCAAGCCGGCCCGCGCCCCCTCGGGGGGCCGGCCGCCGTACTCGGCGGACGGGGGGCTGGCATTCGGTGGCCGGGGTGGCGCCATCTGCCGCGCGAGGCGCGCGACACGCTGTTCCTGATCGGCGTGATCGCGTGGACCGTGCTGCCGCACGCGTCGCATCTGCCGACCTGGTGCATCGTGCTGACCGCGGTCGTGCTGGTCTGGCGCGCCGCGCTCGCGCTGACTAACGCGGCGCTGCCGGGGCGCTGGGTCCTCGTCGCGGTGCTCGCGCTCGCCGCGGGGCTGACGTTCTGGTCGTTCCGCACCGTCCTCGGCAAGGAGCCCGGCGTCACCCTCGCGGTCGTGCTGATGGCACTGAAGACGCTCGAGCTGCGCGCGCGCCGCGACGCCTTCGTCGTCTTCTTCCTCGGCTTCTTCCTGATCCTGACGCACTTCCTCTATTCGCAGACCTTGCCGGTCGCGTTCGCGATGCTGGTCTCGGTCTGGGGGCTGATGACCGCGCTGGTGCTCGCGCACATGCCGGTCGGCCAGCCGAGCCTGCGCCAGGCCTCGGGGCTCGCGGCACGCTCTGCCCTGCTCGGCGCGCCGATCATGGCGCTGCTCTTCGTGCTGTTCCCGCGCATCGGGCCGCTCTGGGGCGTGCCGCAGGACGGCATCTCGACGACCGGCCTGTCGAACAGCATGAAGCTGGGCTCGGTCGCCGAGGTCGCGCAGGACGACAGCATCGCGCTGCGCCTGCGCTTCGACGGCGCCGCGCCGCCATCCGAATCGATGTATCTGCGCGGCCCGGTGCTCGCACGCTTCGACGGCGTCGAGTGGAAGGCGCTGCCGGGCCGTCCCGGCGCCGCGTCCACGCGCTCGCTCGAAGCGGCGGCGAACCTGCGCGTCGCCGGCGCGCCGGTGCATTACGAGATCACGCTCGAGCCGCTGCGCCTTTCGGTGCTGCCGTTGCTCGAAGCGACCGCGAGCACGCCGAAGCTCGACGGCTACGTCGTCATCGCGCGCGACGACCTGGTCTGGGCGACCGATCGGCCGGTCAACGAACGCGTGCGCTTCGAGGCCGATGCGTATCCGGATTTCCGCCACGGGCCGCTGCGCCCAACCTTCGCGCTCGACGAATACCGCGCGCTGCCGGCCGGCTTCAATCCGCGCACGCTAGCCTGGGCCGAAGCGTTCCGGCGCGACGGCGGCTTCGATCGAGACGATCCCGGCGCGATCGCGCGGGCGCTGCTGCAGCACATCCGCAGCGGCGGCTACACCTACACGCTCGCGCCCGGCGACTACGGCACCGATGCGATCGACGAGTTCTGGCTCGACCGGCGCGAAGGCTTCTGCGAGCACTTCGCGGCGAGCTTCGTCGTCGTGATGCGCGCGCTCGGCGTGCCGGCGCGCATCGTCACCGGCTATCAGGGGGCAGACCCGCTGCCGGTCGACGGCTTCATGGTCGTGCGGCAGAGCTCGGCGCATGCATGGGCCGAGTACTGGCAGCGCGGCATCGGCTGGGTCCGCGCCGATCCGACCGCGGCGGTCGCTCCGGACCGCATCGTGCGCAGCCGTCGGCTCGCGCCGAAGCCCGGCCTCGTCGCCGGCGCGATCGGCAACGTCAGCCCGGCGCTGATGGCGCAGCTGCGCGCGTCGTGGGAGACGCTGAACAACCGCTGGAACCAGTGGGTGCTGAACTACTCGCGCGGCCAGCAACTCGATGTGCTGCGCAATCTGGGCTTCAAGTCGCCGGCCTGGGAAGACCTCGCGCTGCTGCTGATCGGCGCGTTGAGCTCGCTCGCGTTCGCCGGCGCCGCGTGGGCCTGGTGGGACCGGCACCGCATCGATCCGTGGACGCGGCAGATGGATGCGCTGCGGCGCAGCTGCGTGCCGCTCGGTGTCGCGGCGCGCGCGCACGAGCCGCCGCGCACGCTCGCGCGTCGCCTGCACGAGCGCGTCGGCACGCGCGCCGAGCCGCTGACGCGGCTGCTCGATGCGCTCGAGCGCCAGCGCTACGGCCGTGCCGCCGTAGCGCGTCCCGACGCGGCGCTGACGCGCAGCTTCACCACCGAGGCGCGCCGCCTGCGCGCGGCGCTGCAGGGATAATCTGCACGCCGGCGGCCTCGCCCGGCCGCCGTTCACTTTCAGCTCCGCTCACCTCCAGTTCCGCTTGCCTTCAGTTCCCTAGCCGCAACCCTTCGATGCCCAGACCTGCTGCCACCGCGATCGTCGTCGCCGCGCTTGCCGCGCTCGCGCTGCTCGCCGCGCCGATCGGCGCGCAGGCCGCGAAGAAGAAGACGCGCAAGACCGCGATCCATTCCGATTCGGCGCCCGACAGCGTGATCTACGGCCGGCGCGAAGACGTGATGCGCTTCGGCGCCGAGCTCGCCGAGCGCCGCGGCCTCGATCCGGCGTGGGTCCAGGCGGCGTTGAGCGAGGCCCGCTACATCCCGAGCGTCGCGCGTTTCATCATGCCGCCGCCGACCGGCACCGCGAAGAACTGGGCCGCGTACCGCGCCCGCTTCATCG
>JBDTXV010000478.1:0-2535 GCA_040006015.1 Caldimonas sp. | reverse complement strand
TCCACAAGATCGACGAATCGGTCGAGGTCGCGAGCCTCGAGCCGCTGAAGAACATTTATCGCGGCGCGCTCGAACGGTTGATCGCATGAGCGTCAGCACAGAGGTTGCCCAATGAGCGGCACCGGCGAGACACGCGTGGCGTTGATCGACCTGATCACCGCGCAGGCCGCGCGCCTCAAGCAGGCCGGCGTGTCGTTCGGCCACGGCACCGGCAATGCGTTCGACGAGGCCGCGTGGCTCGTGCTGTGGTCGCTCGGGATGCCGCTCGATGCGCTCGAGGACCATGCCCGCGATCCCCTCGATGCCGCTGCGCTCGCGAAGGCCGAAGCGCTTGTCGGCGAGCGCATCGCGAGCCGCGTGCCGGCCGCCTATCTCACCGGCGAGGCCTGGCTGCAGAACGTGCCGTTCTACATCGACGAGCGCAGCATCGTGCCGCGCTCGTTCATCGCCGAGTTGCTCGCCGACGGCGAAGGCGCCGGCATCCTCGACGCGTGGCTGACCGACCAGACCCGCGCGGTACTCGACTTGTGCACCGGCAACGGCAGCCTCGCGGTGATCGCCGCGATGGCGTATCCGGAGATATCGGTCGACGCCGCCGATGTCTCGGCCGACGCGCTCGCGGTCGCCCGCATCAATGTCGACCGGCACGCGCTCGCCGGGCGCATCGCGCTGATCGAATCGGACCTCTATGCGAACGTCCGCGGGACGTACGACCTGATCCTCTGCAATCCGCCGTACGTCAACGCGCGCAGCATGGCCGATCTGCCGGCGGAATATCGGGCCGAGCCGGCGCTCGCGCTGGCCGGCGGCGCCGACGGCATGGACCTGGTGCGGCGCATCGTCGGCGAGGCCGCGACGCACATGGCGCGCGAAGCCGTCCTCGTGCTCGAGATCGGCCACGAGCGCGCGCATTTCGAGGCGGCGTTCCCGCGCCTCGAGGTCGCCTGGCTCGAGACCAGCGCAGGCGACAATCAGGTGCTGCTCGCGACGCGCGCGGCACTCGTCGCGCAACAGCGCCGCGGCTGAAGCCGGCCGCAGGCCCGCGCCTTCGCCGCAGTGGCGGAGCCGGCCGGCTCGCCGCTCGATCCATCGCCCTTTCTCTTTCGCTGGTCCTCGCATGCTCGTCCTGAATCAAGTCTCATTGCGGCGTGGCGTCAAGCTGGTGCTGAACCAGGCGAGCGTGACCTTGCAGCCCGGCGAAAAGGTCGGCCTGGTCGGCCGCAACGGCGCCGGCAAGTCGTCGCTGTTCTCGCTGCTCGCCGGCCGGCTGCATGCCGATGCCGGTGATGCCAGCGTGCCGCCGCGCTGGCGCATCGGCGAGGTCGCGCAGGAGATGCCCGAAACCAGCGAGGGCGCGACCGACTTCGTGCTGCAGGGCGACACCCGGCTGGTGGAGGCGCAGGCCGCGCTCGTCGCGGCCGAGGCCGCCGACGACGGCCACGCGATGGCCGACGCGCACCATGCGATCAGCGATGCCGGCGGCTTCGACGCCCGCCCGCGCGCGCAGGCGATGCTGCTCGGCCTCGGCTTCGCGGCCGCCGAGCTCGACGCCCCGGTATCGAGCTTCTCCGGCGGCTGGCGCATGCGCCTGCAGCTCGCCCGGGCGCTGATGTGCCCGGCCGACCTGATGCTGCTCGACGAGCCGACCAACCACCTCGACCTCGATGCGCTGGTCTGGCTCGAAGCCTGGCTGCAGCGCTACGACGGCACGATGATCGTGATCAGCCACGATCGCGAGTTCCTCGATGCAACGACGAAGGTCACCGTGCACATCGACGAGGCGAAGCTGACGCGCTACACCGGCAACTACACCGCGTTCGAGGAGATGCGCGCCGAACGGCTCTCGCAGCAGCAGGCCGGCTACCAGAAACAGCAGGAGCGGATCGCGCATCTGCAGCGCTTCATCGACCGCTTCAAGGCGAAGGCGAGCAAGGCGAAGCAGGCGCAGAGCCGCGTCAAGGCGCTGGCGCGGATGGAGAAGCTCGCGCCGGTGCTGACCAGCGCCGATTTCCAGTTCGAGTTCCGCGAGCCGGCGAGCCTGCCGAATCCGATGCTCGCGTTCGCCGCGGTCGACTGCGGCTACCGCGCGCCGCCGGCCGACGGCTACGAGGAGACGAGCCCGCATGCCGCGCCGTCGGGCGCGACGCCGGCCGGCGCGCGGACCATCGTGCGAGGCATCGACCGCTCGGTGCTCGCCGGCCAGCGCATCGGCATCCTCGGCGCGAACGGCCAGGGCAAATCGACGCTGGTGAAGACGATCGTCGGCGACCTGCCGCCGCTCGCCGGCGAGATCGTCGAAGGCAAGGGCCTGACGATCGGCTATTTCGCGCAGCAGGAGCTCGACGTGCTGTCGCCCGGCGACGGGCCGCTGATGCATCTGGTCCGGCTCGCGCGCGACGTCGGTCCGGCCGCGCGCGAGCAGGAGCTGCGCGACTTCCTCGGCTCGTTCCGCTTCGTCGGCGAGATGGCGACGCAAGCCGTCGGCACGCTTTCCGGCGGCGAGAAGGCCCGCCTCGTCCTCGCCATGCTGGTCTG
>JBDTXV010000477.1:0-2543 GCA_040006015.1 Caldimonas sp. | reverse complement strand
GGCTACGGCCAGAACGAGTTCGTGCCGTGGGCGCTCGGCGCCGTGATGTAGCGCGCGAGCCGCTCCGGGGGCGTCGCCGAAGCGGACCCTGAACGATTCAGGGCGGCGACAGGTCGATCCGCGTCACCGCACGCATCAAGGACCTGAGCGCGGCCGCCTCGTCCTTGCCGAACGACTGCTCGAAGCGGCGCTGCGCCGCCTGCCACGCCGGCCATGCACGATCGAACAACGCGCGGCCGCGCGGCGTGACCGACAGGCGCCGGCTGCGCCGGTCGTCCGGATCGACCGCGAGCGCGACGATGCCGTCGCGCTCGAGCGGGCGCAGGTTGCGGCCGAGCGTCGTGCGGTCGAGCACGAGGTCGTGCGCGAGCTCGTTGATCGAGCGCGGACCGCCGCGCGCCAGCCGCGCGACGATCGAGAACTGAGTTCCCTTCAGGCCGGTCGCCGCGAGGTGCTGGTCGTAGAACTGGCTGACGTGGCGAGTCGCCTGGCGCAGCGCGAGGGCATTGCAGCGTTCGGCGGGAAGGTCTTCTTTCATCGGGGCTCGGCTTGACGCGGTTCGGTCGCGCTCATAATATGCGCATATGCGCCTTTATTCAATCGGTCCCTGCCGCATCCGGCCGCGGCCGCCGCTGCGGAGCCCCGGATGAGCACGTACACCGCCGCGCCGCTGGTCGGAGGCGCTGCGCCGCCGGCGCCGCCGACGCCGAGCAAGACCGAACGGCGCGCCGCGATGATGCTGGAGGCGCCGGCGCTCGCGACGCTCTGCACGCTCGCGCTGCCGAACATGGTGATGATGTCGGCGCAGGCGCTCGCGAACTTTCTCGAAAGCTATTTCGTCGGCCTGCTCGGCGTCGCCGAGCTCGCCGGCGTCGCGCTGGTCTATCCGCTGGTGATGCTGATGCAGATGCTGTCGGCCGGCGCGATCGGTGGCGGCATCTCGTCGGCGATCGCGCGTGCGCTAGGCGCTGGCCGGCACGACGAGGCCGAGGCCGTCGCGCAGCATGCGGTCGTGATCGCGTTCGGCGCCGGCGCGCTATCGACCGCCGCGCTGCTGGTCGGCGGCCGCGCGATCTATGCCGCGATGGGCGGCCGCGACCTCGCGCTCTCGGCCGCGCTCGCGTACTCCGACGTCGTCTTCATCGGCGTCGTCTTCCTGTGGCTGCTGAATGCGCTCGCAAGCGTGCTGCGCGGCACCGGCAACATGGCGTTGCCGGCGGCGGTCGCGACCGCCGGCGTGCCGATCCTGCTGCTGGTCGCGCCGGTGCTGATCTTCGGCTTCGGCCCGATCCCCGCACTCGGCATCCGCGGTGCCGCGCTCGCGCTGGTCGTCTATTACGTTGCCGGCAGCGCACTGCTGCTCGCGGCGCTGTTGCGCGGTCGCGCCGGACTGCGCCTGACGTGGGCCGGTCCGCTGCAGCGCAAGGTCTTCCGCAACATCCTCGGCGTCGGCGGCCCGGCCGCGATCAACAGCACGATGACGAATGTCGCGATCGCGGTCGCGACCGCGTTCGTCGGCGGCCTCGGCATCCATGTCCTCGCCGGCTTCGGCCTCGGCATCCGGCTCGAATACCTGATGATCCCGATCGTGTTCGGAATCGGCGCCGCGATGATTCCGATGATCGGGATGAACGTCGGCGCCGGCAACCTGCGCCGCGCCCGCACGGTCGCGTGGACCGGCGCCTGCGCGGCGGCCGCGGTCACCGGCGTGCTCGGCATCGCCGCGTCACTGTTCGCCGAACCGTGGATCGGTCTCTTCACGAGCGACGCCGCCGCGATCGCCGGCGGCGCGGCCTATCTGCGGATCGCGGCTCCGGCCTATGCGCTGATCGGGCTCGGTCTCGGCTTCTCGTTCGCATCGCAGGGCGCGCGCCGGATGCGCTGGTCGGTCGTCGCGAGCGTCGGCCGCGCCGCGGCGATCGCGGCGATCGCCGCGCTGGGTGCACGCATGTTCGGCCCAGGGATCGGTATCGTCGCGATCGCGATGGTCGCGGCGCTGATCGTCTATGCGGCCTGCAACGCGATGCCGTGGATTCCGGCGCGGGCCTGGGGCGGCGAAGGAGGCGAGCGATGAGCGAGAAGAAAGCGGTGCTGGTCGTCGGTGCCGGCGATTCGACCGGCGGTGCGATCGCGCGGCGTTTCGCGCGCGAAGGCTACGCGGCGTGCCTGACGCGGCGCAGCGCCGACAAGCTCGAGCCGCTCGCCCAGCGCATCCGCGCCGACGGCGGCGAGGCGCACGGCTTCGGCTCCGACGCGCGCGACGAGGGCGCGGTCGTCGCGCTGGTCGAACGGATCGAACGCGAGATCGCGCCGATCGAAGTCGCGGTCTTCAACATCGGCGCCAACGTGCGCTTCGGCATCGCCGAGACGACCGAGCGCGTCTATCGCAAGGTCTGGGAGATGGGCGCGCTGGCCGGCTTCCTGATGGGCCGCGAGGTCGCGAAGCCGATGCTCGCGCGCGGCCGCGGCACGATCCTCTTCACCGGCGCGACCGCGAGCGTGCGCGGCTCGGCCGGCTTCGCCGCATTCGCCGGCGCGAAGCA
>JBDTXV010000476.1:0-2552 GCA_040006015.1 Caldimonas sp. | reverse complement strand
CTCGTTCGCGTTCGATGCCGAGACGGGCGAACGATCCGCGTCGGCGGCGGCATCCGTCGGGGCCGGAGCCGACGCGCCGTTCGATCCGTCGACGTTCGCCGCGCGTTGGCCAGCCGCATCGCGCGGCGCAGGCGCGATGAGCTCGGTCGGCGCGGCCGCGGCGATCGTGTCGGCCGCCGGCATCTGCGCCGCTTTCGCCGCCGGCGGCGCCGCGATCGCGTCGATCGCAACGTCCGGCGCGCGGTCGTGCAGCGCGCGCCAGGCCTCGCCGAACACCGGCACGCTGAGCGCGGCGACCGCGGCGAGCCCGGCGCCGAGCAGGCCGTTGCGCATCCGGCTCCGGCCGCCGCCATCGGCGCGCGGTCGCGCGAACGCCGGCAGCGCCTCGCGATCGATCGCGAATGCGAACGCGTCCGGCTCGGCCGCCTCGACGACCGGCAGCGCGATCCGCGTCACCGGTGTCGGCACGTCGTCGCGAGCGACCGCGCTCTGCAGCGCGAGTCGCCAGCCGCGCTGCAGCGACGCGACGAAGTCGGCGTCGGCGAGCGGCTGCGACGCGAGCGCGATCAGCTCGGCGTGCGGGCGCAGCGCCGGGCGCTCGGCATCGTGCACTTCGAGCAGCCGGCGCACCAGCGCGCGCGCCTGCGCATTGCGCTCCGCGGTCCACGCGCCGGCTAGCGGCCGTTCCGGATCGGGGAGATAACGCCGCAGCATCGCGGCCAGACTGAAGATGTCGCAGCGCCAGTCGAGCTGCCGCGTCGGCAACAGGTCGCCGCGGCTGCCGGCCTCGAGCGCCTGCAGCAGGCGCGGCGACTGGTAGTCGTATTCGGCCTGGCGCGCGATCGGCAGCGCCCGCACCAGCGTTTCGCCGGAGACGAGCGAGAACGCGAAGTCGATCAGCGCGATCTGCTCGAAGCGCGGCTGCAAGGCCTGCCCCGGCGCGTGCGGATCGAAGTCGGCCGGGGCCGGGATGCAGACGTTGTCGGCCTTCAGGTCGAGATGGACGAGCTGCAGCTCGTGGATCGCGTCGAGCGCGATCAGGCAGTGCCGCGCCAGCGCCCACCAGTGCGCGCAATCCTCGAACACGTGGCGCAGCAGCACGCCGTCGCGCTCGACCGGCAGCAGCGTGGCCCAGTGGTCGACGGTGACGCCGGCATCGTAGGTCTGCACCAGCGCCGGCCGATCCGCCGCGCCGCGATCGAACTGCACGACGTCCGGCACCGGGCCGATGCCGTGGCCGACGAGGCGCGCGAGGATGCGCCATTCGCGCTCGGTCCAGTGGCGGAAGTCGCCGGCCGCGGTCGCGAGAAAGCGCTTCGTGTAGCGCCGGCGTTCGCCGGGCAGCGCCTCTTCGCGGAAGACCTCGACATGGTCGCCGGTGACCATGCGCAGGCGGCTGCGCCCGAACACGCGATCGATGTCGGCCGGCGTCATCGCACGCTCCCAGCGGCATCGGCGGCGTGGGCGTCGTTTGCCCCCCAGCGCGGCCGGCGCAGCCCGAAGCCGGAGCGCTGCAGCAGCAGCACCGTCGCATCGTCGACGCTGCCGTTGCGGCGCGCGAGCGCGATCACGTCGTTGCAGCGTTGTGCGAGCGGCACCGCGCGGCCGAGCGCGCGGCCCCAGCCTTCGGCATCGAGCCATTTGTGCACGCCGTCGCTGCACAGCACCAGCAGGTCGCCGGCGGCGAGGTCGTGCACGGCGACGTTCGCGCCGGCGGTCGCGCCGTTACCGACCATCCGCGCCGGATCATCGGGCGAGCCTCCGGGCGGCGGCGCTTCGCCGAGATGGCGGAACGTGTCGTCCCGAGTCAGCGCCTCGATGCGCGGCGCGCCATCGAGCCGCGCCCGATAGACGCGGCAGTCGCCGACCCACGCGACCAGCCATTTCGACGCGAACACGTTGACCGGCGCGCACAGGGCGACCGTCGCGGCACCGGGCGCCGCGGTGACCTGCGCGATGCGCCGTGCGATTGCCCGGTCTGCATCGAGCATCGCGCGGCGGACTTGGGCCGCGTCGGCACGCTCGGCATCGAGCGCCGCGTGCAGATGCGCAACGAGCTGCCCGCTCGCGAGCTGCGCCATCGCGCCGCCGCCGACGCCGTCGGCGACGACGAAGAGGCGCCCGGCGCCGTCGAGCGCGCTGTGTGCGTCCTCGTTGGTCTCGTGCTGGCTGCCGCACGCCGACGCGACCGCGGCGTCGATCCGGCACCACGCCGTCGCATGGCTCGCCTGCCGCGCGACCTGGGCGGCCGCGGCGCGGGCGGCGGAGGCCGCGCCGGGTTCGAGCGGCGTGATCAGGCTCGCGGCCATCGATCGAATCGGCGGCGCCATCTCAGTCCTGCCGCGTCAACGTCAACGTGCAGGTCGGGTCGTCGTGAGCCGACGCGCCGAGCACCATCGTCTCGCCGAGATGCCAGCGCAGCCGTGCGCCGCTCGCATGCGGCACGCCCTCGATCAGCACGCCGTTGTCGCCATGCACCTCGATCTCGGCGCCCGACTCGTCGAGCTCGACGATGTCGAGGTGATGGCCGGAGACGCCTTCGTGGCGGCGGT
>JBDTXV010000475.1:0-2554 GCA_040006015.1 Caldimonas sp. | reverse complement strand
CATCGCGATCGGCGTCGCCGCCATCAGCAGGTTCATCACGCCGTAGCCGAGCGCGCAGGCCGCGACCGCGACGATGAAGACCGGCTGGCGCGCGATCTCGGCGAGCGGCCGGCCCGGCCGCGCCGCGCTCGGCAGCGGCAGCGGCGGAAACTCGATGAACGACAGCGTCACGAGCGCCAGCAGCGCGACGCCGACGAGCGCCGCATACGCGCCTGCGAATGCGCCGGGCAGCAGGTCGCGTGTCGCGTTCGCGAGGTTCGGTCCGACGACCGCGCCGATGATGCCGCCGGCCAGCACCCACGAGATCGCGCGTTCCTTGAACGCCGGCTCGACCAGCTCGGTCGCCGCGAAGCGATACAGCCCGGCGTTCGCGTTGTAGTAGCCGGCCGCGAGCGCGCCGCCGACGACGAGCCAGAAGTTGTGCGTCGCCGCGGCATACGCGCAGAGCGCGGTCGATGCCATCGCGACCACCAGGCCGGCCTGGAACGCGCGCTTCCTGCCCCAGGCGCGCTGATGCCGCGCGACCGTGCCGGCGCAGAGCGCGCCGCCGGCGACATACGCGCTGATCGGCAGCGTCGCCATCCACGCGCTCGGGGCGAGATTCAGGCCGACCAGGCCGTTGATCGCGATGAAGGTGACGTTGTTGGTAAGGAAGAAGCCCTGGCACAACGCGAGCAGCAACAGATGCAGGTTCATTCGGGCTTTCGTTCGAGCGCAGGCATCGTGGTTTCCGTGAGACCGCAGCACGCCAGCACCGCGAGCGGTGCGGTATCGGCGCGCAGCACGCGCGGGCCCAGCGAAACCGCGACGAAGCCGGCGCCGCGCGCGGCCGCCTCTTCGGCCGGCGCGAGTCCGCCTTCGGGGCCGCTGAGAAAGAGCAGTGTCGAGCGCTCGGGCCCGGGGCTGTCGCGGTTCCACTGCTGCGCCGCATCCGGGCTCAGCAGGTAGCGGTGCGTCGCGGACGCCGGCGCCGCATCCACCGCGCCGAGCCACGCGGCGAAGGTCTGCACCGCGCGCACCTGCGGCACGCGGGTGCGCCCGCACTGCTCGCTCGCCGCGACCGCGACCGCCTGCCAGTGCTCGACCCGCTTCGCGGCGCGCGCGCCGGCGAGGCGCAGCACCGAGCGCTCGCAGACGAGCGGCTGGACCGCCGCGACGCCGAGCTCGGTCGCCTTCTCGATCAGCGCATCCATCCGTTCGTTGGCCGGCATGCCGAGCGCGAGCGTGACCGTGTGCGCGAGCTCGCGCTCGACCTCGACGCGCGCATCGACTGCGACCTCGACCGCGCCGCGTCCCATCCGCAGCACGCGGGCCTGCCATTCGCCGCCGCGGCCGTCGAACAGCGTCAGCGCCGCGCCGGGCTGCAGCCGCAGCACCTGCACGTGCCGCGCCTGCGCCGGCGGCAGCTCGAATGCATCGCCTTGCGCGAGCGGCCGATCGACGTGGATGCGTGGCGTCATGCCTGGGCCTAGCGCGCGGTGCGCCGCACCCACGCGCGCCAGCGCCGCCGTATCGAACGGAAGCCGCGCCACAGCGTCGACGCGCGCAGCGCGAGATTGACCTTGCGCTTGGTCGAATGCCACCAGTCGAGCAGCCACACGAACCAGGCGAACTGCATCAGCTGCGGCTCGAGCAGCACGAACAAACGGCCGACGACCGCGGTGCCGAGCACCTTCGCGCCGAGGATCAGCGCCAGACCGGACGCGGCATGGCCGCGATGGATCAGGCCGAGCGCGGCGAGCTTCAACGGGAACAGCATCACCGCCGGCACGAGGAAGAGGCCGAGGGCCCAGCGCGCCGGCAGGCGCCGGATCTGTTCCTCGAGCCAGTGCAGCGGCGGCCATTGCGCGATGCGCGCGAGCCAGGCCGACAGCGGCCGCCAGCCGAACTCCTCGATCAGCACGACGACGACCGCGAGGCCGAACAGCGCGCCGCGCACGCCGCGCCACAACCACGCGAAGACCCTCATCGCGGGCCCGTGCGGATCAGGCGCCGTACAGCGTCTGTCTGGCGGTCTCGGCCGCGGCGTCGCCCCTGCGCGCGCGAATCTGCTCGAGCGCGCGCTGCGCGACCGCCTGCAGCTCCTCGATCGTCGAGGCCTTCTCGACCGCGAGCGTCAGCACGAAGCCGCGCAGGCCGAGCTGGCCCGAGATCAGTTGCGTCAGCGCGGTCGTGAACTGCGCGTGGTCGAGCGGTGCCGCGCCAGGCGCTGCCGAAGAAAAGGAGGCTTCGGCGTCGCGGGCGTCCGGCTCGCCGGCCGTCGGCGCGGCGCGGCGCGGCGCGGCGACCGTCTCGATCAGCCCGAGCGCCTCGAGCGCCGCGAAGTCCTCGATCGCGATGCCGGCGAGCCCTTCGAGCAGCATCGCCTCGGACTTCGTGCCGTCGATCAGCAGCAGCAGATTGCGCCGCGCGCGCTCCTTGACCCGTTCGCGCGTCTGCATCTCGAGTCGCCCTGCGTCGGTCTTGGCCCAGATCACCGATCGAATCCTGTTCGCGTTGTCGTCGCCGGCGGGTGTGCAGCGAATTCGGCGCTCAATGTATCAGCACGGGGCGA
>JBDTXV010000474.1:0-2567 GCA_040006015.1 Caldimonas sp. | reverse complement strand
CGTCTCGAGCGCGCGGCAGGCCGACATGATCTCGCGCCAGATCGGCGCGACGCTCGTGGTCAGCAGCGGTCCGACGTTGTCGCGCTTCAGCCCTTCGATCACCTGGGCCTCGCGCTCGGGCCGGAAGACGACGCTGCCGTCTTTCTTCTTCAGCTCGCCGACCCGTTGCGCCAGACCGGCGCGCCGGTTCAGCGCCTGCAGCAGCTCGCGATCGACCGCGTCGATCTGCGTGCGCAGCCCGAGCAGTTCCGCGTCGGCGGGCTGCGGCGTGTCAGGCATGGCGCGCGCGGACCTTCACTTCGTGGTGTTCTTCGGCGGCGTCGCCGGTATGCGCGCCGTCGGCGCCGATCCCGCGGCCCCGTTCGCAGGCGGCACGCCGAGCAGATTGCGCACCTTCGCGTCGAGCGCCTGGATCTTCGGATCGACGAGCGGACGCGCGTCGACGACGAGCTTCTGCACGAACGCGTTCTGCATTTCGAGGCCGAGCTGCTGGTACTTCTTGTTTACCGGTGACTCGAACCACGCGATCAGCTGCTTCAGCTCGTCTTCGTTGAATTTCTCTTCGAGGATCGGACCGATCGTCGTCGGTGCGAGCTTGATCGCACGGTCGCGGACCAGCGGCACCGAATCGTCGACGTACTTCTTGACCTCAGCCTCGATCTGCTTGCCGATCGCTTCGCGCTTGTCCGGTGCGATCTGGCGCTGCAGCACCAGGCCGGCTTCCTGCATCATCTGCGCCGCCGGGCGCTCGACCAGGCCGCGCGCGACCTGCTCGATGCCGGGCTGCTGCAGCACCAGCAGCTTTTGCACCAGCTCCTTCTTGGCCGGAGTCTGGGCGTTCGCAAGCGCGGCGCTCGCCACCAGCGCCGCAATCATCAATCGTTTCATCAGGGGTTCTCCTCGGCAGGCGGCTCTTCGCTCGCGGTGCCGTCGTTGGTTTCGGGATTCGCATCGACGTTGGCGTCGTTTTCGACGATGCGCTGCAGGCCGATCAATTTGCTGCCGTTGTCGAGCCCGATCAGCGTCACGCCCTGCGTCGCCCGGCCGAGCTCGCGGATCTCCGCGACCCGCGTTCGGACCAGCACGCCGCGGTCGGTGATCAGCATGATCTCGTCGTCCGGCCGGACCAGGGTCGCGGCGACGACCTTGCCGTTGCGGCCGCTCTGCAGGATCGCGATCATGCCCTTGCCGCCGCGCAGGTGCCGTGTGTATTCGACGATCGACGTGCGCTTGCCGTAGCCGTTCTCGGTCGCGGTCAGCACGCTCTGGGTCTCGTCCTCGGCGACGAGCAGCGCGATCACGCTCTGGCCGTCGTCGAGCGTCATGCCGCGCACGCCGCGGGCATTGCGCCCGAGCGAGCGCACGTCTTCCTCGTCGAAGCGCACCGCCTTGCCGCCGTCGCTGAACAGCATCACGTCGTGATGGCCATCGGTGAGCGCGGCGCCGATCAGGAAGTCGCCTTCGTCGAGATCGACCGCGATGATGCCGGCCTTGCGCGGATTGCTGAACTCGTCGAGCGCGGTCTTCTTGACGACGCCTTGCGCGGTCGCCATGAACACGTAGTGATCGGGCGGGAAGCTGCGGAAGCCGTCGGTCAGCGGCAGCACGACATTGACCTTCTCGCCCGGCTGCAGCGGAAACATGTTGACGATCGGCCGGCCGCGCGATGCGCGCGCGCCCTGCGGCACTTCCCAGACCTTGAGCCAGTAGACGCGACCCTTGTTCGTGAAGCAGAGGATGTAGTCGTGCGTGTTCGCGACGAAGAGCTGGTCGACCCAGTCGTCCTCCTTCGTCTGCGTCGCCTGCTTGCCGCGCCCGCCGCGCTTCTGCGCGCGGTACTCGGACAGCGCCTGGCTCTTGATGTAGCCGGTGTGCGACAGCGTGACGACCATGTCGGTCGGCGTGATCAGGTCTTCGGTGCCAAGGTCGAACGCGTTGTGCTCGATCTGGCTGCGGCGCGCGCCGATCTTGGTCTGCCCGAACTCGTGCTTGATCGCGTCGAGCTCGGTCGAGATGATCGTCGTGACCCGCGCCGGCGTCGCGAGGATGCCGAGCAGGTCGGCGATCTGCTCCATCACTTCGCGGTACTCGCCGAGGATCTTGTCCTGCTCGAGCCCGGTCAGGCGCTGCAGCCGCATCTGCAGGATCTCGCCGGCCTGGTCGTCCGACAGGCGATAGAGGCCGTCGGGCTGGATCCCGTAGCGCACCGGCAGTCCTTCGGGCCGATACGCGTCGCGGCCGCCCTGCGTGTCGGTGCCGACGCGGGAAAGCATCTCGCGCACCATCGACGAATCCCAGCTCTTGCTCATCAGCGCCGACTTCGCGACCGGCGGCGTCGGCGAGGCCTTGATCGTCTCGATGAATTCGTCGATGTTCGCGAGCGCGACCGCGAGGCCTTCGAGCACGTGGCCGCGTTCGCGCGCCTTGCGCAGCTCGAACACCGTGCGCCGCGTGACGACTTCGCGCCGGTGTTCGAGGAAGATGTCGATCAGATCCTTCAGGTTGCAGAGCTTCGGCTGGCCGTCGATCAGCGCGACCATGTTGATGCCGAACGTGTCCTGCAGCTG
>JBDTXV010000473.1:0-2570 GCA_040006015.1 Caldimonas sp. | reverse complement strand
CGAGCCACCGAGGTGCAGCGGCTTGCCGGTCACGACACCGGTCGCGGTCGTGCCGGTGTTCATCGAATAGGTGTCCATCATCCAGGCCATGATCTGGCCGTTGGTGTTGACGTCCGGCGCCGGTATGTCGCGTTGCGGGCCGATGATGATGCCGATCTCGCTGGTGTAGCGGCGCGTCATCCGCTCGAGCTCCTTCAACGAGAGCGCCTTCGGGTCGACGCGGATGCCGCCCTTCGCGCCGCCGTACGGCAGATTCACGGCCGCGCACTTCACCGTCATCCAGTCCGAGAGCGCCATCACTTCCTCGAGCGTGACGTCGGGGTGATATCGCACGCCGCCCTTGCCCGGGCCGCGCGACAGGTTGTGCTGTACCCGGAAGCCCTCGAAATGGGCGACGCGGCCGTCGTCCATCTCGATCGGCACGTCGACGATCAGCGCGCGCTTCGGTCGCTTCAGCGTCTCCTACCAGTGCGCGAGGTTGCCCAGATACGGCAGCACGCGGTCGACCTGCGCCAGATAGGTATGCCACGGACTGGTTGCGGTCGGGCTCAGGTAGGAAAGGTAGCTCATCGAAGACTCCGCGATTGCTGCCCGGTGCAACGGCTGTTCTCGGGCGACGAAACTTTAGGCGCGATTCGGTCGCGCGCCGGTCGGGCGTTCATGCCGAGTTCGCATGGTCGCGCAGCGCGCCGGCATGACGAGCATCGAACCGTCGCTCAGCCGAACTCGTCGCCGAGCGCGCGCGCCCGGTCGCGCGCGGCGTGCAGCGCGCGGACGAACGCGACATCGACGCCGGCCCGGCTCAGCGACTCGAGCGCGGCATGGGTCGTGCCGCCTTTCGACGTGACGCGCTCGCGCAGGACGCCGAGCGCATCGTTGCTGCCTTGCGCGAGCGCGGTCGCGCCGGCGAACGTCGCGAGCGCGAGCTCGCGGCCCTGCGTTGCGGTCAGCCCCATTTCGAGCGCGGCCGCGACCATCGCTTCGGCGAAATAGAACACGTAGGCCGGTCCTGAACCCGATAACGCGGTGACGGCATCGAGGTCGGGCTCGCATGCGACCCAGAGCAGCCGCCCGGTCGAGGCCAGCGTCGATTCGACCTCGGCGCGGCTCGCGGAGTCGACCGCGGCGCGGGCGTAGAGGCCGGAGATTCCCTGCCCGATCAATGCCGGCGTGTTCGGCATCGCGCGGACGACGCGCTCGCTGCCGGTCGCACGCGCGATCGCATCGCTGCGGATCCCGGCCATCACGCTCAAGTGCAGCGCGCCGCCGGTATGCGGCGCCGCCGCGCCGGCTGCGGCCTTGAAGAGCTGCGGCTTCACCGCCCAGACGACCAGCTGCGCCCCGGCCAGCGACGGATCGGCGCTTGCGAGCACGCGCACGCCGAACTCGGCGGCGAGGCGCTCTCGCTGCGTCGCGACCGGATCGACGACGACGATCGCCGCGCCGGGCCGGCCGCCGCGGCGCAGCCCGCCGATGATCGCGCTCGCCATGTTGCCGCCGCCGATGAACGCCGTCGTGACCATCGCGCCAGTGTACGCAGCAGGCGGATCGAATCGGGCTAGCGGCTGCCGAAGATTGCGCTGCCGATGCGCACGATCGTCGCGCCTTCGGCGATCGCCGCTTCGAGATCGGCGCTCATCCCGATCGACAAGGTGTCGATCGCGAGCCCGCGCCCGCGCAGCGCGTCGAAAAGCGCGCGCAGCGCCCGGTGCGGCGTGCGCTGCGCCGCAACGTCTTCGATCGGCACGGGGATCGACATCAATCCGCGCAGCGTGAGCCGCGGCAGCGCCGCGACGCCGAAGGCGAGCGCTTCGACTTCGGCCGGCGCGACGCCGCTCTTGCTCGCCTCGGCGCTGATGTTGACCTGCAGGCAGACCTGCAGCGGCGGCAGATCGGCCGGCCGCTGCTCGGAAAGCCGCTCGGCAATCTTCAGCCGATCGACCGAATGGACCCAGTCGAAGCACTCGGCGACGACGCGCGTCTTGTTGCTCTGCAGCGGCCCGATCAGATGCCATTCGAGGCGCGTGCGCAGATCGCCGAGCGCGGTGATCTTCTCGACGCCTTCCTGCACGTGGTTCTCACCGAAACGGTGCAAGCCCGCAGCGACAGCCTCGCGCACCGACTGTGGCGCAAAGCGCTTGCTGACGGCGAGCAACGTGACGCTTTCCACGGGCCGCGCTGCGGCGGCGCAGGC
The DNA here is from genome assembly GCA_040006015.1 of Caldimonas sp. Lineage (GTDB taxonomy): Bacteria > Pseudomonadota > Gammaproteobacteria > Burkholderiales > Burkholderiaceae_C > Schlegelella_A. Next base: position 376 of record JBDTXV010000473.1, on the reverse strand, counting down.
CCGCGCGATGCGGGCTCGCACCGCCTCGATGTTGTCTGCGATCATTGCCATAATGCGCCGAGGGTACCCTCGCAGCGCCACATTCAGCGCCCGCCCCGCGCCAACACCCGGGAATCGATGGACATCACCCAACTGCTGGCCTTCTCGGTCAAGAACAAGGCCTCCGACCTGCACCTGTCGGCCGGGCTGCCGCCGATGATCCGCGTGCACGGCGATGTGCGTCGCATCAATGTCGACCCGCTCGATCACAAGCAGGTCCACGACATGGTGTACGACATCATGAACGACTCGCAGCGCAAGGCGTACGAAGAAACGCTCGAGTGCGACTTCTCGTTCGAGATCCAGGGCCTGGCGCGCTTTCGCGTCAACGCCTTCA
>JBDTXV010000472.1:0-2574 GCA_040006015.1 Caldimonas sp. | reverse complement strand
CGGCGGCGCGATCACCAGCGCGCGCTTCAACGCGTCCTTGTCGACCTCGCTGACCGTCCGCGTCGGCGGCAGCGCGACGCCGGCGGCGCGATACGCGCGGTTCAGCGGCTCGACCGCGCCGTGGACGACGATAGTCCCGGTGCTCGAATCGACGCCGGCCAGAATGCGCTGCGCCTTGCCGAAGCTGTAGCCGAGCAGCAGACTCGCGCGCCCGGCCTCGGCATTGCCGCGCCACCACGCGTCGATCGCCGCGAAGACCTCGCGCTGCGGCTGCCAGCGATAGATCGGCAGCCCGAACGTCGACTCGGTGATGAAGCAGTGGCAGCGCACCGGCTCGAACGGCGTGCAGGTCGCGTTGTCCTCGCGCGCATCGTCGGCGACGCCGGCGACGTAGTAGTCGCCCGACGCGACCCAGACGCGGCCGCGGTGCTCGAGCCGCACCTGCGCCGAGCCGAGCACATGCCCGGCCGGATGCAGGCTGACGCGCACGCCGTGATGCTCGATCGCCGCGCCGTACGGCAAGGTCTGCAGGTCGATCTCGTCGCCAAGACGCGCGCGCAGCACGCCCTCGGCCGGCGCCGCGGCCAGATAGCGCGCATGGCCGCGCCGTGCGTGGTCCGCGTGCGCATGCGTGATCACCGCGCGTTCGACCGGACGCCACGGATCGATGTAGAAATCGCCGGCCGGGCAATACAGCCCCTCCGGCCGCGCGACGACGAGATCGGGCGCGTTCATCTTCCGCCCATTCTCAATAGCGCTTGCCGGTCGCGTACAGCGCGAACTGGATCAGCGCATACGCGAGCCAGGCGAGCCAGCGCGTCCGCAACGGGCGCTTGCGGTACGCGTCCGACTCGACGCGGTGCCCTTCGTGCGCGATCGCGTCCATCAAGTGGCCGCGCAGCTCGGCGCCGAACGCAGCGTCGAGCACGAAGACGTTGGCCTCGCGCGCGAGCAGCATGCTGAGCGGATCGAGATTCGACGAGCCGACCGTCGCGATCGAGCCGAGCGCGGTATCCATCACCGCGACCTTCGCATGCAGGAAGCTCGGCTCGTATTCGATGATCTCGATGCCGCCGTCGAGCAGCGCGCCGTAGACGGCCCGGCTCGCATGGTGCTGCAGGAAATACTCGTAGCGACCTTGCAGCAGCAGCGTGATGCGCACGCCGCGCGCGGCCGCCCGCAGCAGCGCGCGCTGCAGCCGCACGCCGGGAATGAAATAGGCGTTCGCGATCAGGATCTCGCTCTTCGCCTGCGCGATCGCGAGCCGATACGTCGCCTCGATGCGGCGCCGATAGCGGAAGTTGTCGCGCAGCACCAGCGCGGCGATCGCGCCGGCGCCGGTCCGCGCGGCCGTTCCGATGCGGGCGTCGGCGCTGTCGGTGCCGGCGCGCGACGCCGCGCGCAGCGCGCGCGCGGTGCCTTCGAGATCGTGCTGGCGCGCTTCGCGGCCGACCTCGAGGCGCAGCCAGAGGCGCGTCATCGTGTCGTGGATGTCGGCGACCAGCGGCCCGGTCACGCGCACCGCGAAATCGAAGCGCGGCTTGTCGAGCTTGCCGTAGTTCGGATCGAAGCGGTCGTCGACCAGGTTGATGCCGCCGCAGAACGCGGTCCGGCGGTCGACGACGCAGAGCTTGCGATGCAGACGCCGCCAGCGCTTCGGCAGCAGCAGGCGCCAGCCGCGCGCCGGATTGAAGACGCGCCACTGCAGGCCTGCGGCCTTCCAGCGCTGTTGCCATTCGGGTGCGATGTCGCCGGTGCCGAAGCCGTCGACGACGATGCGGACCGCGACGCCGCGCGCGGCCGCGCGCTCGAGCGCTTCAGCGACCTTGAGCGGCGAGCCGGCGAAATCGAAGATGTAGGTTTCGAGCAGAACTTCGGAGCGCGCCGCGTCGATCGCGACGACGAGTGCCGGGAAGAGGTCGTCCCCGCCCTTCAGCAGCGTCAGCCCGTGGTCCGGGCGCATCGCCCGCGGCATCGGCGCGGGCCGCGCCGTGCGCTGCGCGCGAGCCGACAGCGGGCTCGCGTCGGTGCGCGCGTGGCCGCGCCTCAAGCGAGCTCGAGCTCGGCCACCAGCGGCAGGTGGTCCGACATGCGCGCCCAGGCGGCGCCGCGCGGCACCGAGGTGGAACGGCAGCGCAGCCCGCGCGCGTAGATGCGGTCCATCGAGAACATCGGCATCCGCGACGGGAAGGTGTTGAAGCGCGCCGGCGGATCGTTCGCGACGATCGCTCGGTGCAGCCCGGCCGCATGCATCGGCCGGTCGAGCTTGTCGGCCCAGTCGTTGAAGTCGCCGGCGACGACCAGGATCTCGTCGCGCGGCACGCTCGCCTCGATGAACTCGGACAGGCGCTGGACCTGGCGCATCCGGCTCGAATGCATCAGCCCGAAGTGGGCGACGATCGCGTTCACCTTGACGCCGTTCCAGTGCACCGGCACATGCAGCAGCCCGCGTTGCTCGAAGCGGTGATCGGAGACATCGTGATGGCCGACGTCGCCGAGCGGCCAGCGCGACAACAATGCGTTGCCGTGCTCGCCCTCGCGCGTGACCGCATTGGTGCGGTACGCGACCTCGTA
>JBDTXV010000471.1:0-2578 GCA_040006015.1 Caldimonas sp. | reverse complement strand
CTCGGGTTCGAGAAAGCGGAACGCGAGATCCTCGAGCTCCCACTTGACCTGCCAGATGCCGAGCCGGTTCGCGAGCGGCGCGAAGACCTGCATCGATTCGGCGGCGAGCTCGGCAGGACACGGCCGCTTGCTCGCCGCGAAATAGCGCAGCGTCTGCAGCCGCGACGCCAGACGCAGCAGCACGACGCGCAGGTCGCGCGAGAACGCGAGAAGCATCTTGCGCACGCGCTCGGTCTGCAGCGCCCGCTGCGCGTCGCCGACCTGCGCCGATTGCGCCGCGCGCTGCAGCTGCATCAGCTTGCGCGTGTGCGCGACGAGGCTCGCCTGCGATTCCCCGAACGCGTTGCCGATCACATCGTCGGGCTTGCCGAGGTGGTCGGCGGCATAGACCAGGTAGGCCGCGGCACGCAGCGACGGCGATGCGCCGATCGCCTGCAGGATCGCGCTGGTCGCGTCGGCATGGGCGAGCACGCCCTCGCCGCTGTCGAGCAGCGCGTCGCCGACCAGCGGCTCGGCGAACGCGCGCGCGCGCGCCGGCCGCAGCGAGGCGCCGGCCGGATCGGGCCCGTCGTCGAGCAACTGGACGATCGGCGCGGCGTCGGCCGGCGCGCCGCGCGCTTCGGTCCTCATCGCGAGAGCAGGAACTCGCGCACGACGTCGATCTGCTCGGGCTTGACGAGTGTCGGTGCGTGGCCGACGCCGGCGAACTCGTGCAGGCGCGCGCGCGGTCCGCGCTCGGTCATCGCCTCGGCGGTCGGGCGTGAAAGCAGGTCCGAGTCGGCACCGCGCAGCAGCAGCGTAGGGCACGCGATCGCGTCGTAGCTGCGCCAGAGGGCGGCCTGCCCGGCCGCGGCCGCCTCCGGCGTGATCGCGCGAAACGGCACGCCGATCGCCGGGTCGTAGTGGGGCTTGAAGCGGTCGCCCGCGGGTTTCAGCATCGGTCGCGTCAGCGCGAGCCATTCATCGCGGCTATGCGGCCCGAAGCCCTGCGAGATGCCGAGCAGATAGTCGGCGGCTTCGTCGAGCGTCGCCCATTCGGGGGCGGCGCCGAGGTAGGTGCCGATGCGGGCAAGCGCGGCCATCTCGATCACCGGTCCGACGTCGTTCAGCACGAGCCGGCCGATCGGCGAATTGGGCAATGCCGCGAGCCCGATCCCGATCAGCCCGCCCATCGACGTGCCGACCCAGTGCACGGTCTCGGCATCGAGACGCGCCAGCAAGGTCACCATGTCGGCGACGTAGGCCGGGATCTGGTAGCCCATCGGGTCGACGAGAAAGTCGGAGCGGCCGCGGCCGACGACATCGGGACAGACGACGCGGTAGGTATCGCAAAGCGCGCGGGCCAGCGTGTCGAAGTCGCGCCCCTGGCGACTCAGACCGTGCACGCAGACGAGCACGCGCCGGTTCGCCGGGTCGCCCCATTCCCAATACGCCATGCGGTGCAGGCCGCGGCTGTCGAGACCTTTCACGTGGCGCAGGCGCGGGCTGGTCATCGGGTTTCCCTTTCGCGAAAAGAGGCGCCGCGCGAGCGGCGTGGTGGCAGGCGCTTCACTTGAGCTGGATCGTTCCGGCGACGTTGACCGTGACGACGCCCTTGCCGGCCTCGACCGGCAGCGCATCGTCCGCGCCGGCGGCCATCGCCCGCTGCATCGCGAGCGGCCGCACCGGACCCGGTTCGTTCGCGGTGACGCTGACCTCGCGGATCGCATAGCCGGCATAGCCGAACAGCCGTGCATAGTCGGCCGCCTTCGCGCGATAGCGCGCGATAGCCTGAGCCGACGCGTCGGTCTCGGTCTTCTCGCGCAGCTCGCGCGACAAGCCGTAGCCGACGCGCGCGACCGTCAGGGTCGTGATGCGGCCGGCGAGCTGCGAGATCGCCTGCATGTCGCGGCCTTCGACGCCGAGCTCGGTGCTGCCTTGCCAGCCGGTGATGACGCCGCCCTTCGGCGCATAGCGCGGATAGAGCGCGAAGTTGCCGGTCTGCACGTCGACCTGTCCGGGCCGCGCCGCCTTTCTCGCTTCGGCAAGCGCCGCATCGAGCGCCTGCTTCAACTGGGCCTGCACGGCTGCCGCATCCGTCCCTTCTCGCGTCGTCGAGAACGTGATCGAGAGCACGTCGCGCGGCACCTCCAGGCCGGCGCTGGCCGCGAGGTTGACGACCCCCTGCGGATGCGAGGCATCGGCGATCGGCTGCGCGGGCGTCGCGACGACCGCGAAGGCGAGCAGGAGCGGAACCATCTTCAAGAGGCGCATCGAGGTCCTTTGGGCGAGTTTGACCGGCGCGCTCCACACGCGCCGGCTGCAATCGGGTTATAGGTCGAAGCCGAAATGCGGGCATCCCGTCACGGCAAGTCGGCATTTTGTAACCGGTGGTCAGGGGGGCACGGAAACGCCGGACAAACCTGCGCAAAATCCCGGTTGTTACAAATAGGGAGTCCCATGAGCACAGCCCCCAACGTCCGCACCGACCGCATCGCCGTCGTCGACGACGACGCGCGCATTCGCGACCTGCTGCGCCGCTATCTGACCCAGGAAGGCTTCGAGGTTCTGCTCGCCGAAGATGCGAAGGCGCTGAACC
>JBDTXV010000470.1:0-2578 GCA_040006015.1 Caldimonas sp. | reverse complement strand
TCCAGCGCCGCGGGCTGCGGCGTGCGCGACGGCGCGATCGTTCATGTCGCCACCCGCAGCACGATCTTGCCGAGGTGGCGGTTTTCTTCCATGCAGGCTTGCGCAGCCGGCAACTGATCGAACGGGAACACGCGATCGACGAGCGGGCGGATGCGCCCGTCGGCGAGCGCGGGCAGCCACTCGGCCGTGAACGCCGGCACGTCGGCCGCGCGCTGATCGGCGCTGCGCTGCTTGTTCGAGACGCCGAACAGGGTCAGCCGCTTGACGTGCAGCGCCTGCAGGTCGATCTCGGCGTTCAGCACGCGGTCGACGTAGCCGACCGTCGCGAGCCGGCCCTCGAACGCCATGCAGCGCACGCATTCGGCGAAGACCGAGCCGCCGACCGCGTTGACGACGAGATCGGCGCCGCGTCCGCCGGTCGCCTGCAGCACCGCATCGGCGAAGTCGGGGCTGCGCGTCTGCAGGCCGACATCGAGGCCGAGATCCTTCAGCTTCGCGAGCTTGTCGCTCGAGCCCGAAGTGCCGATCACATGCGCTCCGAGCGTCTTCGCGGCCTGCAGCGACGCGACGCCGACTCCCGACGAGACGCCGGCGATCAGCAGCCACTCGCCCGCCTGCAGACGGCCCTGCAGCACCAGCATGTCGTGCACGACCAGGAACGTGACCGGCACCGCCGCGGCGGCTTCGATCGACAGCGCGGTCGGCACCGGCAGCGCTTCGCGTGTGTCGATCAGCGCGTATTCGGAAAACGCGCCGGGGCAGCGGCCCATCACGCGGTCGCCGACGGCGAAACCGCCGACGCCGGCGCCGAGCGCGGCGACTTCGCCGGCGCCTTCGATGCCGGCCGGCTTCGACGCGCCGCCCTTGACCAGCCCCCCCGGAATGAACTCGCCGCGGTTCAGGCCTGCCGCGAGCATCCGCAGCAGCAGCTGTCCCGGACCGGCTTGCGGCATCGGCGCATCGACGAGCTGCAGCACGACGCGCGAGCCTTCGACGCGCAGCGAATAGGACTTCATCGAAGCGTCTCGGCGTGGGTCGTCATGACCGCATTCTGCCCGGCGCCGCGTCGCGCACCGCGTGTGGAAACCGCAAGCCGGCTCTGGCGCCGTCGAGCGTCACGCGCGGCGACGGGGCGCGGCGGCTCAGCCGGCGCGGCGCGGCAGCGGCGTGGCCGTCGACTCCGGCGCCGGCGTGCGCGCCGCGTTCATCATCATCGACAGCAGCGCGTAATAACCGTTGATGCCGACCAGATCGACGACGCCCTTTTCGCCGAAGCGCTCGATCGCGATGCTCCACGTCGCATCGCTGACCGACTTGTCGCGATGCAGCTCGACGCAGAAGTCGTGCACCGCGGCCTCGTCGGCGCTCATCTGCGCCGGGCGCTCGCCGTTCGCGATGGCGTCGACGATGCGCGCGTCGATGCCGACGTTCAACGCGATCGGCGCGTGGATCGCCCATTCGACCGGCTGCGACCAGTGCCGCGCGGTCACGAGGATCGCGAGCTCCGAGAGCCGCTTGCCGATCGCGCTGCGATAGCGCAGGTACTCGCCCATGCGCTGCGCATGCGCCATCAGCTCGGGGCTGCGCAGCATCGGCACGAACGGCGAGACCAGCGCGCCGCGCGGACCGTCGGTGATTTCCTTTGCGTGGCGGCGCTGCTCCTCGGTCCACTGCTCCGGCGGAATCGGCGGCAGGCGATCGGCACTGCCGCTGCTGTCGCCGCTCACGAGCGCCCCGCGGCGACGCCGCGCAGTGCGGCATCGAGCGCCGCGCCGAGCTTGTCGACGACCTCGTCGAGCTGGGCTTCGCTGACGATGAACGGCGGCGCGATCAGCACGTGGTCGCCGATGCGGCCGTCGACCGTTCCGCCCATCGGGTAGACCATCAGGCCGTGCGCCATCGCCTGCGCCTTGACCTGCGCATGCAGCTTCAGCTCGGGATCGAACGGCGCGCGGCTGGCGCGGTCGTGGACCAGCTCGATGCCGATGAAGAGGCCGCGCCCGCGGATGTCGCCGACGTGCGGATGCGCGCCGAAGCGCGCGTCGAGCGCACCGCGCAGATAGGCGCCGCGCTCGCGCACCTGCTGCAGCAACCCGTCGCGCTCGATCACGCGCTGCACCGCGAGCGCGGCCGCCGCCGCGGTCGGATGGCCGAGATAGGTGTGGCCGTGCTGGAACATGCCGCTGCCGCGGCGCAGCGGATCGACGACATCGCCCGATGCGAGCACCGCGCCGATGGGCTGGTAGCCGCCGCCGAGTCCCTTCGCGATCGTCATCAGATCGGGAACGACGCCGTCCTGCTCGAGCGCGTGCAGCGTGCCGGTGCGGCCCATCCCGCACATCACCTCGTCGGCGATCAGCAGGATGCCGTGCCGGTCGCAGATCTCGCGGATGCCGTGGAAGTATCCCGGCACAGGAGGCAGAGCGCCCGAGGTCGCGCCACCGACCGTCTCGGCGCAAAAGGCGATGACATTCTCCGGACCGACCTCCGCGATCGCTTGTTCGAATTCGCGGGCGAGACGTGCGCCGTATTCCTCCGCTGACTCGCTCGCCAGCCTATCGCGGTATTCGTAGCATGG
>JBDTXV010000469.1:0-2583 GCA_040006015.1 Caldimonas sp. | reverse complement strand
ACGAGGCGCAGAACCTGACGCCGAAGCAGATGAAGACGCTGATCACGCGCGCCGGCCCGGGCACGAAGATCGTCTGCCTCGGCAACCTCGCGCAGATCGACACGCCGTATCTGACCGAGGGCAGCTCGGGCCTGACGTTCGCGGTCGACCGCTTCAAGGGCTGGCCGCACTCGGGCCACGTGACGCTGGCCCGCGGCGAGCGCTCGCGCCTTGCCGATTTCGCGTCCGAAGTGCTCTGACGCTGCGGCGCGTCAGGACGGCAAGGCCGCCGCCAGCGCCTTCTTCGGATCGATCAGGTTGCGGCGCCCGTCGGGCGTGCGCTCGGCGGTGTCGACGATTAGCCGGATCAGCTGCTCCGGCTTCAGCCGGGGGTTGACCGCAAGCAGCTTGGCCGCGAGATTCGCGACCTGCGGCGACGCCATAGAAGTGCCGGACAAGGCGACCTTGCTGCCGCCGGGCAGCAGGCTCTCGACCTGGTAGCCGTTGGCGTGCACCTTGACGGTCGGGCCGTAGCTCGTGAACGGCGCCTCGTCGCCGGCGCTGTCGACCGCGCCGACCGTCAGCAGATTCGGTAGCACGATGCTGCCCGGCACGCTCTCGATGAAGCTCGCGTCGTCGTTGCTGTTGCCGGCGGCGGCGACGAACAGGATCTCCGGCGCGCTCGCGAACGCGCGCGTCAACGCGACTTTCTGGATCTCGAAGTATTCGCGCGCCAGCTTCTTGCGCTCCTCCGGCGTCTTGCCGATTCCGCATTGCTCGAGATCGCTTTCGAACGCACCGACGGTGCCGCTCCAGCTCATGTTGACGACGCGCGCCCGGTGCCGCTTGAAGAAGTCGACATAGGCCTGCATCGCGTGCGCATCGCGCTCGGCGAGCTCGAGCGTCGGGCATGGATCGGGAATCAGCGTGTGGCCGAATTCGATCCGCCCGACGAGAAGCCGCGCGCCCGGGTTGCCGGCCAGCGCGATCCCTGCGACATGGGTGCCATGCGAGTAGTTGCCGGCGAGGCGGATCTCCTCGATCGCCGCGCGATAACGGTTCGGCGACAGGTTGGACAGGAATGCTTTGACCTCGCTCGCTTCAGGGCTGTCGATGTTCGCGCTCAGGTCCGAGAAGCCCTTGGTTCGCGCCGCCATCTGCGCGACGCGGCCCTGCTGCTCAGGCGGCAACGGCATCAGCTCGCCGCGCGCGGGTCGGCTGTATTTGTCGTAGGCGATGACCGCCGCCGCGTCGCCGTCGCGCACGACCCGGTCGCCGTACAACGCGGTCTCGACGCCGCTGTCCCAGACGCCGACGACGACCGGAGCGCGGACCTGCGCCGGCTGCAGCGTGACATCGCGCGCGGCCCAGATGTCCGCCTTCGCGACCGTGTGCGCGGCGAGATAGCCGCGGTACGCGTCGATGAAGGTCTGCTTCAACGGCAGCGCCGCGAGCCAGCCGAAGCGCGCATTGACGACACCTGGCGCGAATTCCGAACTGAGTGCGCCGCTCTTGTCGACGATCGGTTGGAGCACGTCGCGCACGCGGCCGAGGATCAGGGTCTCGCCCATCAGCTCGGCGTTCGCCTTGCTGCCCTTGACGTCGTTTTCTATCAGCGCATACGGCAGCGGCGCGAGCTCGCGTCCGATCGTCGCGCCGACCTCGCGCCGATAGTCGTCGCCACCGATGCCGTGCTTCTTCGCGGCCGACGCCATCGCCTTCAGCCGCAGCCCCGACAACAGCTTGTCTGCCGGCTTGTCCTGCAGCAGCCGGACTTCTTCGATTCGCGCCAAGGCGCGGTCGTATGTGCCGTCGAGGAAGTCGAGCGTCGCGAGCAGATTCAGCAGGTTGCGCCGTGTCGCCTTGTCGGCGATCTCGTAGCCGGCGAGCACCGATTCGGCATCGCGGCGCACCGCTGCGGCGAACGGTGCGAAGCGCTCGGCCGAGCGCACGACACCTTCGAGTTTGCCCTCGATCGGATACGTGAAGCGCGGCAGGTCGGCCGCCTTGTCGATCCGCGGCTTCGTCTGCGCCGAGGCCAGCGCGCTCGCGACGAGGCACGCGACGACGCAGATCGCGCGCGTGAAGAAGGTCCTGAATCGCAGGGTGTCGGGTTGCATCGAGGTTCTTTCGTTCATTGGGTCGCGACGATGTCGCGCAGCGCCTGCAGCGCGCCGGGGTCTTCGATCGTCGTCAGGTCGCCTGGATCACGGCCGTCGCAGACCGCCTGGATCGCGCGACGCAGCAGCTTGCCCGAGCGCGTCTTCGGCAGCAGGTTGACGAAATGGACCCGCGACGGACGCGCGACCGAGCCGAGCTGCGCGTCGACGGTCTTCATGATCTGGCCTTCGAGCCTCATGCGTCCGGCCGCATCGGCGAGCGCGGCGGTGTCCTTCGCGACGACGAACGCCATTGCGACCTGGCCCTTCAGCGCATCGGCGACGCCGACGACCGCGACCTCGGCGACGTTCGGGTGGCTCGAGATGCTCTCCTCGATCTCGCGCGTGCCGAGCCGGTGTCCGGCGACATTGATCACGTCGTCGGTGCGACCGAGGATGAAGTAGTAGCCGTCGGCGTCGCGGATGCCCCAGTCGAACGTGTTGT
>JBDTXV010000468.1:0-2597 GCA_040006015.1 Caldimonas sp. | reverse complement strand
GAAGTTCCACATCGTCTTCATGACGAAGGGCTGGGCCCGCTTCATGTACGGCGACCGCGACACCCTCGTCGAGGCCGGCGACTGCGTGCACCAGCGGCCCGGCATCGTGCATTACCTGTACGACTACTCGCCGGACATGGAGTACCTCGAGATCGTCGCGCCGGCCGACTTCACGTCGATCGGGATGCCGGCGCCGTGCGCGGTGCTGGACGCGCGGAGCTGGTAGCGCCGCGCCGGCATCAGAAATCCATGTCGAGCTCGTCGATCTCGTCGGGCTCCAGTCGCGCCACCGCGATCCACTGCTGCATCTCCGGCATCTGCATGATCTGCGCGCAATAGACGAGGCTCGTGCGGTCGAGCTTGACGTGATACGTCAGGAATCGCGTGACGACCGGCGCATACATCGCGTCGGCGATGCAGCGCTGCGCGCCGAACAGGAACGGGCCGCCATAGGTCCGGATGCACTCGTCCCAGATCGTCGTGATGCGCTCGATGTCGCCGAGCGCGCGGGTCCAGACCTTGTGGCCCGGGAAGTCGCCTTTCAGGTTCATCGGCAACGCCGAACGCAGGCTCGCGAAGCCGGAATGCATCTCGCCGCAGATCGCGCGGCAATGGGCGCGCGCGGCGCGGTCGGCCGGCAGCAAGCCGCTCGCCGGCACGACTTCGGCCAGGTATTCGCCGATCGCGAGCGTGTCCCAGACCGCGATGCCGTCGTGCATCAGGCACGGCACGCGGATGCTCGGCGACAGCAGCAGGATCTCCTGGCGTGCATCGGCATCGTCGGGGGCGACGACGACCTCGTCGAATTCGAGGCCGGCGAAGCGCGCCATCAGCCAGCCGCGCAATGACCACGACGAATAGTTCCGGCTGCTGATCGTCAGCGCGGCGGTCGCCTTCGATGCCCGCCGGGCAGGCATGCCGTCCGCGCGGGCGGCGCGCGGCCTGGGCTTCGACGCGGTGGCGACTGGCGGCATGGCGCTCTCCGGCTCGACGTTGCGATCGCGGCCGACCGCCTGCGGTCGAACGCGCGCCCGCTTGCGCAGGCTTCGTCTGTCTCGTGCAAGGGATGTGCCAACGGGCGCATGGCGGCGTCGCTGGCCCGCAAGTTGCTGAAACGAACCCGAATCACGCCGGAGCCTTTCGATGTACCAGGCCTACCAGGCGCACGCCGATCTGACATGGCCGCTGCGCGCATTCGCGAAGCTGTCGGTGCCGATGCTGCTCGACCCGGCGTACGGCGCCGCGTCCAGTGCGACGCGGCGCCAGGTCGCCGCGGCCTGCCGCGTCCTCGAGCTCGCCGAGGTCCGGCACAGGCGCCCGCCATGGAACATCACGAGCGTCGTCGACGCCGGCCGCACGGTCGCGGTCGTCGAGGAAGCGGTGCAGATCACGCCGTTCGCGACGCTGCGCCGCTTCCGCAAGGACACTTCGGCCGCACAGCAGAAGGTGCTGATCGTCGCGCCGATGTCGGGCCATTTCGCGACGCTGCTGCGCGAGACCGTGCGCACGGTGCTGCAGGACCACGACGTTTATGTCACCGACTGGCACAACGTGCGCGACGTGCCGCTCACGGCCGGCCGCTTCGGGCTCGACGAATACGGCGCGCACCTGATCGATTTCGTCGCCGCGATCGGACCCGGATCGCACCTGATCGCGATCTGCCAGCCGAGCGTCCCGGCGCTCGCCGCGGTCGCTCTGATGACCGAGGAGGGGCACCCGGCGACGCCGCTCAGCCTGACCTTGATGGCCGGCCCGATCGACTGCCGCATCGGCCCGACCGAAGTGAACCGGCTCGCGACCTCGAAGCCGATCGAATGGTTCGAGCGCAACCTGATCAGCCCCGTGCCGCTGCACCATGCCGGCGCCGGCCGCCGCGTCTATCCCGGCTTCGTCCAGCTGTCGGCGTTCATCGGGATGAACCGCGAGCGCCATGTCAACGCGTTCCGCGACTACTACGTCCATCTCGTCGCCGACGAGTTCGAGAAGGCCGAGATCACGCGCACGTTCTACGAGGAATACATGGCGGTCGCCGATCTGTCGGCGGACTTCTATCTCGAGACCGTGCGCCTCGTGTTCCAGCAGCATGCGCTGCCGCGCGGCGAGCTGACGCTGCTCGGCCGCAAGCCGGACCTCGCGGCGATCCGGCGCACCGCGTTGTTGACGGTCGAAGGCGAGCGCGACGACATCTGCTCGGTCGGGCAAACGCTCGCCGCGCAGGACCTCTGCACCGGCCTCAGGCCTTATCTGCGAACGCACCACGTGCAGCCCGGCGTCGGCCATTACGGCGTCTTCAGCGGCAAGCGCTGGCAGAACCAGATCTACCCGGTCGTCCGCGACGTGATCCACGCGTCGCAGTGAAGCGGCTTCGCGCCGGTCGCGAGCGACCGGCGTCGAGCCGGCCTATTCCTTTGCCGCCGGCATCCGCGCGGCGATCCCGGCGCCGGAGAATCCCGGCCCGAGTTGCGCCTGTCCCGGTGCCGTCACCGGCGCCGCGGCCGGCTTGCGAGCGCGGACCAGATACGAATAGAGCACCGGCACGACGACCAGCGTCAGCAAGGTCGACGTGATCACGCCGCCGATGATCGCGCGGCCCATCG
>JBDTXV010000467.1:0-2600 GCA_040006015.1 Caldimonas sp. | reverse complement strand
ACCAGTCACGGCGCCTACAAGTTCACGCGCAAGCCGACCGGCGACATCCTCGCGATCGACCGCATCAAGGAGATCCACCGGCGCATCCCGAACACGCACCTCGTGATGCACGGCTCGTCGAGCGTGCCGCAGGACCTGCTCGCGATCATTCGCCAGTACGGCGGCGCGATGAAGGAGACCTACGGCGTGCCGGTCGAGGAGATCCAGGAAGCGATCAAGCACGGCGTGCGCAAGATCAACATCGATACCGACGTGCGCCTCGCGATGACCGGCGCGATCCGCAAGTACCTGGGCGAGAACCCCGACAAGTTCGATCCGCGCGACTACCTGAAGCCGGCGCGCGAGGCCGCGAAGCTGATCTGCCGGCAGCGCTACATGCAGTTCGGTTGCGAAGGCCAGGCCGCGAAGATCAAGGCGCAGACCCTGACCCAGGTCGCGCAGCGCTACAGCGGCGGCGAGCTTGCGCAGCAGGTCGTCTGACGATGCCGCCGCGGCGCAGTCCGCATCGTCGGCGGCTGCCATGAGCGACGCGCGCGCGCTGCTGCGCAGCGATCTGCATTCGCTGCCGCTGCTCGCGCGCGGCAAGGTGCGCGACAACTACGCGGTCGGCGACGACCGGATGTTGATGGTCGCGAGCGACCGCCTCAGCGCGTTCGACGTCGTGATGGGTGAGCCGATTCCGGGCAAGGGGCGGCTTCTGACCGAGATGGCGCTCTACTGGTTCGCGCACCTCGGTTCGATCGTGCCGAATCACCTGACCGGCGACGATCCGGAGAGCGTCGTCGCCGCCGACGAGCGCGAACAGGTGCGCGGCCGCTCGATGCTCGTCAAGCGGCTGCGGCCGCTGCCGGTCGAGGCGGTCGTGCGCGGCTACCTCGCCGGCAGCGGCTGGAAGGAATATCAGCAGAGCCGTTCGGTCTGCGGCGTCGCGCTGCCGGCCGGTCTCGCGAATGCATCGAAGCTCGCCGAGCCGATCTTCACTCCGGCGACGAAGGCGGAGTTGGGCGATCACGACGAGAACATCGACTTCGCGCGGATGGGCGCGATCGTCGGCGTCGAGCTCGCCGAGCGGATTCGCGCGATCTCGATCGCGCTCTATCGCGCGGCGGCCGAAAGGGCGCTCGCGCACGGCATCATCATCGCCGACACCAAGTTCGAGTTCGGGCTCGACGACGACGGCACGCTGACCTTGATGGACGAGGTGCTGACGCCCGATTCGTCGCGCTTCTGGCCGGTCGAAGGCTATGCCGAGGGGATCAACCCGCCGAGCTACGACAAGCAGTTCGTGCGCGACTGGCTCGAGCAGGCCGAGGTCGGCGGCCGGCCGTGGAACAAGCGCACGCCGGCGCCGGCGCTGCCGCCCGAAGTGGTCGCGGCGACTGCGGCACGCTATCGCGAAGCGCTGCAGCGGCTGCTCGGCGGCGGCTGATCGGCGGCGGCAACGCCGGGCTGCCCGCTCGTCGCTCGGCCCGGTTGTGCGCCGTCAGAACAGCGCCATGCTCAGCTTGCGCCGGTAGGCATCGATGACCGGGTCGCTCGGGCTCGTGACCATCTTGCCGGCGACTTCGAGCGTGCCCTTCGGCGCCGCTTCGGCCTTCGCTTTCGCGGGCGCCGGCTTGCTCATCACCTCCAGGATCGCGACGTAGGTCTTGCGCGCGAGCTCGTCGCGCCAGCTCTTGTCGCGCATCACGATCTCGAGCAGCTCGTCCATCGCCTGCGTGAAGCTGCACGCCGCGAAGTGGCGCTGCGCGAGCTCGAAGCGGGCCTCGAAGTCGCGCTTGTTCGTCGCGAGCAGCGCTTCGAGCGTATCGACCGGGCGCGCGGTCGTCGCCGCGTCGCACGCGGCGATCCAGTGGCCGGCCGCGGCGAGGCGCGGGTCGAGCATCACCTTCGACGCGACCGGTTCGAACGCGCGCCGCGCACCGTCGATGTCGCCGGCGTTCAGCAGCGCGCGCAGGTAGTCGTAGCGCGCCGCGTCGTTGCCGGGATTTGTCGCGACCGCGGCCTGCAGCTTGTCGAGTGCGCTCGCGGTGTCGCCGTCGGCGAGCAGTTCCTCGGCGGCCAGCGCATCTTCGGCGGCCTCGGCCGCGGTCTCGTCGGCGCCCGGCACGTGCTTGTCGAGGAACTTGCGGACCTCGGCCTCGGGCAGCGCGCCGACGAAACCGTCGACCGGTTGCCCGTCCTTGAACAGCACGCAGAACGGAATGCTGCGCACGCCGAACATCTGCGAGAGCTGCGCGGCAATCTCCGGCTGCTCGTCGGAATTGAGCTTGCCGAGGCGGAAGCGCCCGGCATAGGCGACCTCGAGCTTCTCGAGCACCGGCCCGAGCGCCTTGCACGGACCGCACCACGGCGCCCAGATGTCGAGCAGCACCGGCTGCTCGGACGAGGCGTTGATCAGCTCGGCTTCGAGGTTCTTGTCGGTGATGTCGAGCATGGTTCAGGATTCCGGATGACGCGCTGGCGTGACACGAAGAGATTGCACCGCGCCACCTACAATTCAAGGTCCATCTTTTGCACCGGAGAGCGCGCTTTGAGCAACGCGGCCGTGGTCGTGGGCGTGGTGATGGGCTCCAGCAGCGACTGGGAAACCCTGCGCG
>JBDTXV010000466.1:0-2603 GCA_040006015.1 Caldimonas sp. | reverse complement strand
GCTTCTTCAGCACGTTCATCATCAGCGCGGCGTCGGCGACGCTCATGCTGTGCGGGCCGAGATGCGCGACGCTGCCGAACGGCGACAGCGGATGCGCCGGCACGCGGCCGAAGCTCGGCTTCAGCCCGAAGGTGCCGCAGAACGCGGCCGGGATGCGCACGCTGCCTGCCCCGTCGGTGCCGACCGACAGCGGCCCCATTCCCGCTGCGACCGCGGCCGCGGTGCCGCCCGACGAGCCGCCCGGCGTCTTCGCCGGATTCCACGGATTCCGCGTGATTCCGGTCAGCGGCGAATTGGTCTCGCCCTTGCAGCCGAACTCCGGCGTCGCGGTCTTGCCGAGGATCACCGCGCCGGCCTCGCGCAGCCGCGCGGTCGCCGGCGCATCGACTTCCCACGGCTGGTTCGGGTCGACGGTGCGCGAGCCGCGCAAGGTCGGCCAGCCTTTCGCGAGGATCAGGTCCTTGATCGAGACCGGCACGCCGTCGAGCTCGCCGTGCGCATCGCCGCGCAGCCAGCGCGCCTCGCTGCCTCGTGCCGATTCGAGCGCGTCGTCGGCGGCGACGTGGCAGAACGCGTTCAGGATCGGATTCAGGCGCTCGATCCGTTCGAGCACCGCGCGCGTCGCCTCGACCGGCGACGCCTGCCTGCTTCGGTAGAGCTTCAACAGCTGCGTCGCGCTGCAGTCGGCGAGGTTCGTCGCCGCATCGGTCGGTGTCTGGTTCATCGTCGCCTCGTTGGTCGTCGAATGGTTGTCGTCGAATGTCGTCGCGCGGTCGCCGCCGCTTCGTTCGGGTCGTCCCGTGTGTCGCAGCGCCTCGATGATGTCAAGACGGCTTCGGTGCCTCGGCCGCCGCGACCGATTCGCGCAGCAGCCGCTTCATGACCTTGCCGTTCGCGTTGCGCGGCAGCGGCGCGTCGGACCAGGTGCAGGTCTCGGGCACCTTGTAGTCGGCCAGCAGCCGGCGGCAGTGCGCGCGCACGCTCTCGTCGTCGCGCGCGGCGCCCGGCGCGTACAGCACCGCGTGGACGCGCTCGCCGAGCACCGGGCAGGCGCGCGCGACGATCGCCGCTTCGACGACACCGGGGTACGTCATCAATGCATTCTCGACTTCGACCGAATAGATCTTGTAGCCGCCGCGGTTCAGCATGTCCTTCTTGCGATCGAAGATGCGCACGTAGCCCTGCGCATCGACCGAGCCGAGGTCGCCCGAGTGCCAGAAGCCGGCCGTGAACGCGGCCGCGGTCGCCTCCGGGTTGTCCCAGTAGCCCGGCACGACCATCGGTCCGCCGATCCAGAGCTCGCCGGGTTCGCCGGTCGGCACTTCGCAGCCGGCGTCGTCCATCACGGCGATCTCGGCGCAGGGCAGCGCGACGCCGACCGTGTCGGCATGCGCGCGGGTCAGCCCGGCCGGCATCGTCGTCGTCGGCGATGTCGTCTCGGTCGCACCGTAGGCATTGACGAGCGTCAGATTCGGCAATCGCTGCGCCAGCGCATCGATCGTCGCGACCGGCATCGGCGCGCCGCCGTAACCGCCGATGCGCCACGAGCCGAGGTCGCGCGCCGCGAGCTCGGGCGCGAGCAGGCACAGCTTGTACATCGCCGGCACCATCAGCGTGTGCGTGACGCGTTCGGCTTCGACGACGCGGACGAAGTCGGCGGCCTTGAACTCGGGCACGACGACGATCGTGCCGCCGACGTGCACCATCGCCGCGATCGTCGCGATCAGCCCGGTCACGTGGCTCGCCGGCACCGCCAGCGCCGAGCGATCCGCCGGCCCGAGGCGCATGCAGGCCTCGTAATGGAGCGCCGAATGGACGATGTTCAGGTGCGTCAGCATCGCGCCCTTCGGATGCCCGGTCGTCCCCGACGTGTACAGGATCACCGCGGTGTCCTGCTCGTGCACGTCGCTGACTGCAGCGCCGTTCGCCGTGGCCGGCAACGCGTCGAGCGCATGCGCGCCTTCGACCGCGCCGATCGCGATGCGCCATTGCAGCGACGCGACCTCGGCGCGATCGGGCACGCGATCGGCGAGCTCGGCATCGAAGACGATCGCCTTCGCGCCGCATTGACCGAGCATGTACGCGAGACCGGGCCGCTGCTCGCGCACGCCGATCGGCACCGCGATCGCGCCGATGCGCTGCAGCGCGAACAGCACGAAGACGAATTCGGGCCGGTTCCCGATCAGCAGCGCGGCGCGGTCGCCGCGCGCGAGGCCGAGCGCGAGCAGGCCGGCGGCGATGCGCGCGACCTCGGTATCGGCGTCGCGGTAGGTCCAGCGCCTGCCGGCGCAGCAGAGCGCTTCGTGGTCGCCGCGCTCCGCCACCGCGCGTGCGAACAGCGCATGGAAGCTGGCCGGGCGCTCGGCGAAGCACGCGACCAGGCGGTCGCCGGCGAGCGCTTCGCGGCGCATCGCCGGGACCGGGTAGCCGTGCCAGGGGTTCATCCGGACTGCCCGATCGGGTCGGGTGTCGCGGCGACGTTCGCGCCGCGCTCGATCACGACCTCGACGTCGACGAGGCGGCGCGAATGGTTCAGGTCCGACTGCGCGATCAACACCGCGAGCCGGCCGCCGCGAAACCCACCGATCACCTCGGCGAGGCGG
>JBDTXV010000465.1:0-2604 GCA_040006015.1 Caldimonas sp. | reverse complement strand
ACCTGCTGCGAGATCGACAGGTTGCCGGCCGACAGCATCACCATGAAGCGGTCGCCGGGGCGTTCGTAGACCATCATCTTGCGGAACGTGGCGATCTGGTCGAGGCCGGCGTTGGTGCGCGAGTCCGACAGGAACACCAGTCCCGCATCGAGCTTGACGCCCACGCAGTAGGTCATGACGCTTTCCCTTGCAAAGTCTTGAGGTCGTAGAGCGCCTGCAGCGCTTCCTTGGGGCTGAGCATATCGGGGTCGAGCCGCGCCAGCGCAATGTCGAGCGGCGATGGCGCGTCATTCGCCGGCGGCGGCTCTGCACCGGCCGGTGCGAACAGGTCGATCTGCGCCTCGCCGGCGGTCTTCTGCGCCTCCAGCGCTTCGAGCGCGGCGCGCGCGTGGCGCAGCAGCGTCGCCGGCATCCCGGCGAGGCGCGCGACCTGCACGCCGTAGCTGCGGCTCGCCGGGCCGGCCTCGATCGCATGCAGGAACACGATGTCGTCGCCGCTCTCGGCCGCGGCGACGTGGACGTTGACCGCGCGGTCGTGGCGCAGCGGAAACTCGGTCAGCTCGAAATAGTGCGTCGCGAACAGCGTGAACGATCGATTGCGGTCGTGCAGGTGACGCGCGATCGCGCCGGCGAGCGCGAGGCCGTCGAAGGTCGACGTGCCGCGGCCGATCTCGTCGACGAGCACCAGCGACTCGTCGGTCGCGCCGTGGACGATCGCGGCGGCCTCGGTCATCTCGACCATGAAGGTCGAGCGCGCATTCGCGAGGTCGTCGGTGGCGCCGATCCGCGTGTGGATCGCATCGATCGGGCCGAGCCGGCACGACGCGGCCGGCACGAACGAGCCGATCGCGGCGAGCAGCACGATCAGCGCGACCTGGCGCATGAACGTGCTCTTGCCGCCCATGTTCGGGCCGGTGATCACGAGCATCCGCCGCGCCGCGTCGAGGCGGCAGTCGTTCGGGATGAAATTGCCGGCGCCGCTCTCGAGCAGGCGCGCCTCGACGACCGGATGGCGGCCGCCGACGATCTCGAGGCACGGCTCGCGGACGAACTGCGGGCGCTGCCAGCCGAGCGTCGCGGCGCGCTCGGCCAGCGCGGCGAGGGCATCGAGGCTCGCCAGCGCACGGGCGAGATCCGCCAAGGGTTCGAGATGGGCCGCGAGAGCGTCGAGCAGCGCGTCGTACAGATGCTTCTCGCGCGCGAGCGAGCGCTCCTGCGCCGACAGCGCCTTGTCCTCGAATGCCTTCAGCTCGGGCGTGATGTAGCGCTCGGCGTTCTTCAGCGTCTGGCGGCGCCGGTAGTCGGCCGGTACCTTCGCGGCCTGGCCTTGCGTGACCTCGATGTAGAAGCCGTGCACCTTGTTGTACTGGACGCGCAGGTTCGCGATCCCGGTGCGTGCGCGTTCGCTCGCTTCGAGCCGCAGCAGGAACGCATCGCAGTTCTGCGTGATGCCGCGCAGCTCGTCGAGCTCGGCATCGTGGCCGGCCGCGATCACGCCGCCGTCGCGCAGCTGCGGCGCCGGCTCGGCGGCGAGCGCGGTCTCGAGCAAGGTGCCGATCGCGTCCGGCGGGCTCAGTGATTCGAGCAGCATGTCGAGCAGCAGCGCGGCGCCGGCGGGCACCGCACCGCGCAGCTCGGGCAGCGCCTGCAAGGTCGCACGCAGACCGGCGAGCTCGCGCGGACGGACCTGGCGCAGCGCGAGCCGTGCGGTGATGCGCTCGACGTCGCTGACGCGTCGCAACGCGTCGCGCAGCGCCGCATGGCCGCGCTCGCCGATCACCTCGATCGCATCGAGGCGCTCGGTCGCGATCCGCCGCTCGCGCAGCGGCCGCGTCAGCCAGAGCCGCAGCGCGCGGCTGCCCATCCCGGTCGCGCAGGTGTCGAGCAGCGAGAACAGGGTCGGCGCATCTTCGCCGCGCAGGGTCTGCGTCAGCTCGAGGTTGCAGCAGGTCGTCGGCGGCAGATCGAGCAGGTCGCTCGCCCGCTGCACCTGCAGCGAGCGCACATGGGCGAGCGCCTGGCCTTGCGTGTGCTCGGCGAAGCTCAGCAGCGCCGCGGCGGCGGCCTGCGCGGCCGGCAGGTCCTCGGCGTTGTAGCCGTCGAGCGTCGAGACGCGCAATTGCGCGCAGAGCTTGCGCCGGCCGAGATCGGTGTTGAACTGCCACGCGGGACGCTGGGTCAGCGTGGCGCGCGTTCCGGCGAGCGCGGGCGGAACGCGCTCGCGCTCGACCAGCACTTCGGCCGCGGCCAGGCGCGCGAGCCACGGTCCGAGCTCGGCCTCGGTGCTTTCGGCCAGGCCGAGCTCGCCGCTCGACAGCGCGAGCCACGCAAGCCCGAAGCGGCCGCGCCGCTCGCAGACCGCGAGCAGCAGCGAATCGCTCTTGTCGGCGAGCAGCTCGGCATCGGTGATCGTGCCCGGCGTGACGACGCGGACGACCTTGCGCTCGACCGGCCCCTTCGCGGTGGCGACATCGCCGATCTGTTCGCAGATCGCGACCGCCTCGCCCATCCGGATCAGCTTCGCGAGGTAGCCATCGACCGAGTGCACCGGCACGCCGGCCATCGCGATCGGCTCGCCCGCGCTCGTACCGCGCGAGGTCAGGG
>JBDTXV010000464.1:0-2613 GCA_040006015.1 Caldimonas sp. | reverse complement strand
TCGTGGTGGGGCTGGGTCGACGTCAGCCACGACATGATGCCGCGCATCGCCCGGCCCGATCCGGCGCAGAGCATCTGGTACGCGGTCGGCTACGGCGGCAACGGCGTCTCGTTCTCGACCCAGGCCGGCAAGCGGCTTGCCGAGCGCATCGTCGGCAACGACGTCGGCCGCGAAGTCTTCGATCTGCCGATCTACAAGTCGCCGCTGCAGTTTCCGAACCTGCTCGAGCTGGTCGAGTCGGAAGCATTCGCACCGTTCCGCCGGCTCGGCCAGCGCGCGCTCTACAAGTGGTACTGGCTGCGCGACGAGAAGTTCTGATTCGCCGAGGCGCACCGGCCGCTGTTCCGAATCGTCCGGCCCGGTCGCGCGTTGATCGCGCGTGGGTCGCGCGCTGCGACGCAAGTCTGCGCACCTAAGATAGCCGCTGCCGAACCCGGCGCCTCGGCGGCCGCGGCGATCCTACGAATCGGAGCGACAGATGACGAGCACGAACGGCGCGCCGCGCGCCGCAGGGAACTCCAGCCACGAGCACGTCGGCGGCGAAGCCGGCACTCCTCGCGTTCGCCGCATCGACGCCGCCGGTCTGCGCAGCGCGCGCTGGTTCGCTCCCGACGACCTGCGCTCGTTCGGCCATCGCTCGCGCGCGATGCAGCTCGGCTACGGCCCGGCCGACTGGGCCGGCAAGCCGGTGATCGCGATCGTCAACACCTGGTCCGACATCAACCAGTGCCACATGCACTTCAAGCAGCGCGTCGACGACGTCAAGCGCGGCGTGCTGCAGGCGGGCGGCTTCCCGCTCGAGCTGCCGGCGATCTCGCTGTCGGAGCCGTTCGTGAAGCCGACGACGATGCTGTACCGCAACCTGCTCGCGATCGAGACCGAGGAGCTGCTGCGCAGCCATCCGGTCGACGGCGCGGTGCTGATGGGCGGCTGCGACAAGACCACGCCGGGTCTGCTGATGGGCGCGTTCAGCGCCGGGCTGCCGTGCATCTATCTGCCGGCCGGGCCGATGCTGCGCGGCAATTGGAAAGGCAAGGCGCTCGGCTCCGGATCGGACGCGTGGAAGTTCTGGGACGAGCGCCGCGCCGGGCACATCACCGAGCAGCAGTGGCTCGAGGTCGAAGGCGGCATCGCGCGCAGCCACGGCACCTGCATGACGATGGGCACCGCGGCGACGATGATGGGCATCGCCGAAGCGATCGGGATGACGTTGCCGGGCGCGTCGTCGATCCTCGCCGCCGACGCGAACCACGTGCGGATGAGCGCCGACTGCGGCCGCGAGATCGTCGCGATGGTCTGGGACGACCGCACGCCGGCGCGCCTGCTTGCCCGCGCGAGCTTCGACAACGCGATCGCCGTCGCGATGGCGATGGGCTGCTCGACCAACGCGATCATCCATCTGGTCGCGATGTCGCGCCGCGCCGGGCACCCGGTCACGCTCGACGATTTCGACGCGGCGAGCCGGACCGTGCCGGTGCTCGCGAACATCCGGCCGTCGGGCGACACCTACCTGATGGAGGACTTCTATTACGCCGGCGGCATGCGCGCGCTGATGTGCCGGATCGCGGCCAGGCTGAAGCTCGATGCTCTGACCGTCAACGGCCGCACGCTCGGCGAGAACATCGCCGGCGCCGAGGTCTACGACGCCGACGTGATCCGCCCGCTAGACAACCCGCTCTATGCCGAAGGCGCGCTCGCGGTGCTGCGCGGCAACGTCGCGCCCGACGGCGTCGTGATCAAGCCGAGCGCATGCGCGCCGCACCTGCTGAAGCACACCGGGCCCGCGCTCGTCTTCGACGACTATCCAGCGCTGAAGAAGGCGGTCGACGATCCCGATCTCGACGTGACGGCGGAGCACATCCTCGTGCTGCGCAACGCCGGCCCGCTCGGCGGCCCCGGCATGCCGGAATGGGGCATGCTGCCGATCCCGAAGAAGCTGCTCAAGCAGGGCGTGCGCGACATGGTGCGCATCTCGGACGCGCGCATGAGCGGCACCAGTTACGGGACGTGTGTGTTGCATGTATCGCCGGAATCCTGGATCGGCGGACCGCTGGCACTGGTGAAGACCGGCGACATCGTCGACCTCGACGTGCCGGGCAGGAAGCTGACGCTCCGAATCAGCGACGAGGAAATGGCGAAGCGCAAGGCGGCGTGGAAACCGGGCGAGAAAAAATATCCGCGCGGCTACGGCAAGATTTTCTCGCAGCACGTGTCGCAGGCGGACAAGGGCTGCGACTTCGATTTTCTCGAGGGAATCGAGCCGATTCCCGAGCCGGAGATCCACTGAGTCCATGCCCACCGCGCGCGTGCTCGCCTTCTTCCTGCTGGCGATGGCAAGCGCGGTGGCCATTGCCGACGACAGCGAGATCAGGCTTTCCGGCGCAGTCATCGAACTGAACTACGTCGGTGATGCAAGCGGCCTGGATCGCGGGGAAGTACGCGACTGGATTGGCGCGGCGGCGCACGCCGTCGAACACTACTACGGGCGCTACCCGGTGAAGCGCGTGCGTATCCGCATCGAAACCGGCGAGGGGCACGGTGCACATTCCGGCACGACTTATTCGCGCAACGGCGCGCTGATTCGCGTCGGGGTCGGTCGTTACAGCGACAACG
>JBDTXV010000463.1:0-2616 GCA_040006015.1 Caldimonas sp. | reverse complement strand
CCGGCACGCTCGACGCGAGGATCAGGCCGTTGCGGTCGACGATGCGGCCGCGGCTCGCCGGCATCTCGAGCGTGCGTCCATAGCGGATCTCGCCCTGCCTCAGGAAGAACGCCGCGCCGACGATCTGCACGTAGAGCGCGCGGCCGAGCAGCACGCAGAAGCTCAGGCCGACCAGCGCGACCAGGAACTTCGAGCGCCACGGCGGCGTGCGCGACGCGAGCAGCGGACTGGTCGAGTAGGTCACGCTGCGCACACTCTGCTGCGCCTTCGTCGCCTTCGTCCCCTTCGTCGGCCTCATGGCGTGCGTCCCTCGGCCGCCGACGCGGCCCGCGCATAGACGACGTACTGCGTCACCGCCGGCGTCGCGGTGCGCATCGCGAGCTTGTCGCGCGCGGTCTTCTCGACGCGCAGCGGGGTCGCCTGCGCCTGCTTCTCGGACTTCAGCCGCTCGTGCTCGCTGTCGAGCAGGCGCTCCTCGCTGCGCGCCCGATCGAGCTCGGTGAAGAGGCGTCGCGCGTCGTACGAAACGCGGACCAGATAGATGCTGCAGACCAGCAGCACGACGAGCAGCAGCAGGTTGAACCGGCTCATGCCCGGCCCTTCCGCGCGGCGCGGCCGGCGCGCGGCGGCACCGCGGCCGCGCCCGCCGCGGCGAACGTCACCTCGGTGCGCTCGGCGACGCGCAGCACCGCGGAGCGCGCACGCGGGTTCGCGCGCAGCTCGGTCTCGCCCGGCTTGATCCGCGCGAGCGCGGCGAGGCGGGTCGGGGCCGCGGCCGCGAACGGCGCGCGCCGGTCGACGCTGCTGCGGCTCTCGCGCACGATGAAGGTCTTCACGAGCCGGTCTTCGAGCGAATGGAAGCTGATCACGACGAGCCGACCGCCCGGCGCGAGCAACTCGAGCGCCGCGTTCAGGCCCTGTTCGAGCTCCTCAAGCTCGGCGTTGACGAAAATCCGAAGCGCTTGAAATGTGCGCGTTGCAGGGTCCTGGCCCGGCTCGCGGGTCTTGACCGCACCAGCCACGACTTCGGAAAGTTGCCGTGTGGTTCGCACAGGGCGCCCGCCTTCGCGCCGAGCAACAAGCGCCTTTGCAACCTGTACAGCAAACCGTTCTTCCCCATAGTCACGTATCACCTCGGCGATGTGGCGCTCATCGGCGCGTTGCAGGAATTCGGCCGCGCTCTCGCCGCGGGTCGGATCCATCCGCATGTCGAGCGGGCCGTCGAAGCGGAAGCTGAAGCCGCGCTCGGGGTCGTCGATCTGCGGCGACGAGACGCCGAGATCGAGCAGCACGCCGTCGACGCGCTCGACGCCGAGGGCGGCCAGCGTGCTCTTCATCCGGCCGAAGCTGACGTGGTGGATCGAGAAGCGCGGGTCGTCGATCGGCTCGGCGCCGCTCGTCGCCGCCGCGACCGCCTGCGGATCGCGGTCGATCGCGACGAGACGGCCGCGCGCCGAGAGCCGCGCCAGCAACAGGCGCGAATGCCCGCCGCGGCCGTAGGTGCCGTCGACGTAGACACCATCGGCGCGCGTGACCAGCGCATCGATCGCCTCGTGCAGCAGGACCGCGGTGTGCGGCAGGGGAACTGCGGCGTGCATTCAGAAGGAGAAATTCTTCAGCGAATCGGGCATCTGCGATTGCATCACCGCCGCTTCGTGCTCGGCGTGACGCTGCGCATCCCAGAGCTCGAAATAGCTGCCCATGCCGAGCAGCATCACGTCGCGAACGAGCCCGGCGGAGGCGCGCAGCTCGGGCGCGATCAGCAGGCGCGACGAGGCGTCGATGTCGACGTCCATCGCGTTGCCGAGGAAGACGCGCTTCCAGCCGCTCGCGTCCATCGGCAGGCTCGCGACCCGGTCCCGGAAATTTTCCCACGCGGGACGCGGGAAAATCATCAGCGAGCCTTCGGGGTGCTTCGTGATCGTCAGCTGGTTGACGCCCATCGCGGCAAGCAGCTCGCGGTGGCGGGCCGGCATCGCGATTCGCCCTTTGCTGTCGAGCGTCAGCGCCGCAGGGCCTTGAAACACGATGTTCGCCACAAAACCCCACGAAAGTGCACTTTCCGCCACTTTAGTCGATCGGGGGTTGGGGGTCAACAGCCGCGCCGATCAAAAAATCAATGGAATCAATGACTTAGACGCGTTTTGAAACAGCTCATTGCATAAAAAATATCGTTATTAAAGAACGACTTGCGTGGGGCAATGAAAGCTGGGTGTGAAGTGCGCGCGTGACGACTACGTGTAAACACCGGGAAGCGCCGACGTACGACACGCGGCGAAGCGAGAACTACGTCACGAATCGACGGCCGCAAACGGCTCCAGCGGGGCGCCGTTGCCGAGGGCGCGAGACGATCGATCGCT
Organism: Caldimonas sp.; assembly: GCA_040006015.1. GTDB lineage: Bacteria > Pseudomonadota > Gammaproteobacteria > Burkholderiales > Burkholderiaceae_C > Schlegelella_A. Next base: position 256 of record JBDTXV010000463.1, on the reverse strand, counting down.
AGACGAAGCGGAACGCGACCGAGCCGAGCGGCCCGTAATCAACGTGGAAGTTGTCGCCCTGCAGCGCGGTCGTCGGCCGCGTGAACGATCCGGCGAGCACGATGTCGCCGGGGTTCAGTTGCTCGTCGTGCGGCGCGATCTTGTTCGCGAGCCACGCGACCCCGGTCGCCGGGTGGTTCAGCACCGCGGCGGCGAGCCCGGTCTCTTCGATCACGCCGTTCTTGTAGAGCATCGCGCCGACCCAGCGCAGGTCGAC
>JBDTXV010000462.1:0-2618 GCA_040006015.1 Caldimonas sp. | reverse complement strand
GCCGCCGCCGGTTTCGCGATCACCGAGCTTGCGCGGGTTGTCGTAGCCGATCCAGACGACGGCCACTGTGCCCTGCTGCCAACCGGCGAACCAGGCGTCGAGCGAATCGTTGGTCGTGCCGGTCTTGCCGTAGATGTCCGGCCGGTTCAGAGCCCGGCCCGCCGGTGCGGCAGTGCCGATATGCGTGACGCTCTGCAGCAGGCTGGTCATCACGAAGGCGTTCCGCGCGTCGATGGTCCGCATCGATTCGTCCAGCGTCGGCAGGCGAGCCTCGTTCAACGACCGGCCCTTCGAATCGGTGATCCGGCTGATCAGGATCGGATTGACGCGATAGCCCCCATTGGCGAAGACGCTGTAGGCCGATGCCATCTGCAGCGGCGTCACCGAGCCGGCACCGAGCGCCATCGTCAGATAGGCCGGGTGCTTTTCGGGGTCGAAGCCGAACCGACTGATCCACTCCTGCGCATACGGGGGTCCGATCGCCTTCAGGATGCGGATCGAAATCATGTTCTTCGATTTCGCGAGGCCGACGCGCATCGACATCGGACCATCGAAGGTGCCGTCGTAATTCTTCGGCTCCCAGGGTTGGCTGCCGGTCGCGCCGGCATCGAAGAAGAGCGGGGCGTCGTTGATCACGGTGGCCGGCGTGAAGCCCTTCTCGAGCGCTGCCGAATAGATGAACGGCTTGAAGCTCGATCCCGGCTGGCGCCACGCCTGGGTGACGTGGTTGAACTTGCTCTTCGAGAAGTCGAAGCCGCCGACCATCGTGCGGACCGCGCCGGTGCGCGGGTCGAGCGAGACGAACGCCCCTTCGACTTCGGGCAGTTGCGCGACGCCCCATTCGCCCTTCGCGTTCTGAACCAGCCGGATCACCGCCCCGGGGCGGATCTGCGTCTTCGGATTGCCTTTCGGTGCGAGGCCCGACGCAACCGGTTTCAGGCCGTCGCCGGCGATCGTGATCGACTCGCCGCTCTCGAGCACCGCGACGACCTTCTTGGGGCTGGCCTCGAGCACGACAGCCGCTTTCAGCTCGTCGTTGTCCGGGTAGTCCTGAAGCGCATCGGCAATCCGCGAATCGAGATCGCGCGAGTTTGCCGGAAGGTCCACATAGTCTTCCGGTCCGCGGTAGACCTGACGCCGCTCATAATCCATGATGCCTTTTCGCAGCGCACGGTAAGCGAGCATTTGCTCGGCTGAGTTCAGGGTCAGATAGACATTGAGCCCTCGCGTATAGGCCTCGGCGCCGTACTGCGTGAAGATCAGCTGCCGCGCCGTCTCGGCGACATATTCGGCGTGAACCGCGACTTCGGTCGGCGCGCGATACGTCAGCGTCTGCCTCTTGGCCGCGTCCTGCTGGTCGGCGGTGATGAAGCCGTTCTCGAACATCCGGTCGATGATGTAACGCTGGCGCTGCTTGGCGCGCTCCGGATTGACGATCGGGTTGTTCGCCGAGGGCGCTTTCGGCAAGCCGGCCAGCATCGCTGCCTCGGCGACCGTAATTTCCTTCAGCGGCTTGCCGAAATAAATCTCGCTGGCCGAGGCAAAGCCATAGGCACGCTGGCCGAGCGCAATATGGTTCATGTACACCTCGAGAATCTGCTCCTTCGTCAGCAGACTTTCGATCTTCAGCGCGAGCAGGACCTCGTAAATCTTGCGCGTGAATGTCTTCTCGGTCGACAGATAGAAATTACGGGCGACCTGCATCGTGATCGTCGAGGCGCCCTGGGCATTTCTCGACTCGCCGAAATTTGCCAGTCCGGCTCGAATCACGCTGACGTAGTTGACGCCGCGGTGTTGGTAGAAACGCGCGTCTTCGGCCGCCAGCACCGCGTCCTGCATCACCTTCGGAATCTGTGCGATCGGCAGAAAGTTGCGCCGCTCTTCGCCGTACTCCCCCAACAAGACGCCGTCGGCCGAGTAGATGCGCATCGGCAGCTTCGGGCGGTAGTCCGTCAGGCTGCTGATTTCGGGCAGATTCGGATAAGACACGGCCAGCGCAATCGCGAGGACGAGGACGACCGCGACGATGCCGGAGACCGCGAGGCCGCCGAGGGCGAGCGCGACACGTCCGATCGTGCCGATCCATGACCTCTGCGCGCGGCGGGTCGGGGCGTCTTTTTCCGGGGTCGCGGATTCGCTCATCAGGGTCGGCAAGTCAACGGGGCATTATAGAAAACCCCGATGTGCCGAACGAACAGTCGAGGTTCGCGGGCCTGTTTTTGAGCTTTGGCAGCGTGTTTCGAGATGCTTTCGGATGTCGCATCCCTGCTCGGCTTCACGTGTGAGATTTGCAACGCCGTTGCCGTTGCGCGAGCGCGAATGTCTTGGTCGCTCAAAGTCTTTGCTGCTAGGATTCAAGTAACTTATCAACTGTCCAGCTCACCCTTCATCGGCTGGTAGAAAGGCGTCGTGAGCTTGCTTGACACGTTGCTGGGTCGCACGCATCCACCGATGATCGGGCTGGATATCAGCTCATCGAGCGTGAAGCTGGTCGAGCTGGGTCAAACGGCCGCCGGCGAATACGTCTTAGAGCGTTTCGGATCCGAGAGTTTCGAAAAAGGCTGGATTGCCGACGGTCAGATCGAGAAATTCGATGAGGTCGCCGAAGCCGTCAAGCG
>JBDTXV010000461.1:0-2622 GCA_040006015.1 Caldimonas sp. | reverse complement strand
CATCGCCCGCTGCATCCAGCAGGCCTGCGCCGATCTCGGCACCGCGGTGCCGAGCGACCGCGATGCGAGCTACGTGATCGGGCTCGGCCTCGCCGAGGCCTTGCAGCACGCGGCGCCGCAGCTGCCGCGCGAGCGCTACCGCGAGCTCGGCGAGCGCTACCGGCATCACTATTTCGCCAGCCAGGAGGGCATCGTGCTGTTCGACGGCACGCTCGAAATGCTGCGCGCGCTGAAGGCGCGTGGGCATCTGCTCGGCGTCGCGACCGGCAAGAGCCGGCGCGGGCTCGACGACGCGCTCGCGACCGCGCAGCTGCGCGGCCTGTTCGACGCGACCCGCACCGCCGACGAGACCGCGAGCAAGCCCGATCCGCTGATGCTCGTCGAGCTGATGCAGCAGCTCGACGTCGAGCCGGCGCGCACGTTGATGATCGGCGACACGACGCACGACCTGCAGCTCGCCGCCAACGCCGGCGCCGCGAGCCTAGGCGTCAGCTACGGTGCCCACGAAGGCGACGCATTCCGCGATTTCGACACCTGCCATGTCGCCCATTCGACTGCCGAGCTGCACGCGTGGCTCGAACAGCATGCTTGAGTTCCGCGCCGCGCCGCCGCAGTCGCTCTGCGCGTCCGCCGAGCTGGCCGAGAAGGGCACGGCCTTCGTTTTCGACGTGTTGCTCTACAACCAGCCGGTGCGCGCGTTCGCATTGCGCTACGACGGCAAGGTCGTCGCCTATCTGAACCGCTGCGCGCACGTGCCGTCCGAAATGGACTGGCAGCCCGGCGAGTTCCTCGACAGCGAGCGCCAGTTCATCCTCTGCTCGATGCACGGCGCCAGCTACGAGCCGCTGACCGGGCGTTGCGCCGGCGGGCCGTGCGGCCGCGGCCGCCTCAGCGTCGTCGACGTCGAAGAGCGCGACGGCCGGGTCTATTGGTATCCTTCGCGCGACATCCGTCCGGTCGACGCGAGCGCGATCCGGCGGCTCGGCCAAACCCTGGGCTGAAGGCACCCATGAGCATTTCCGAATATCCGCCGTCGCGTTCGAGCGGCGCGGCCGACGGCGGACCGACGACGCTGTCGGCCGGTGTCGACGCCGCGTCGTGGCAACCGTTCATCGAGCGCTTCGGCCGCGACTATCTGAAGGACCGGCGCAGCGAGCGGCGCTGGCGCCTCTTCTTCCGGATGCTCTGGTTCCTGCTCGCGCTGCTGGTCGCCTGGGTCGTGATCGCGACGCGACCGCACGGCGCGACGCCGACCGGCCCGCACACCGCGCTGATCGAGATCCGCGGCGAGATCAGCTCGACCGGCGAGGCGAGCGCCGAGAACCTGCTGCCCGGGTTGCGCGGCGCGTTCGAGGAGCCGACCTCGCGCGCGGTCGTGCTGCGCTTCAACTCGCCCGGCGGCAGCCCGGTGCAGGCCGGGATCATCAACGACGAGATCCGGCGCCTGAAAGCGCTGCACAAGAAGCGGGTCTACGCGGTCGTCGAGGAGACCTGCGCATCGGGCGCGTACTACATCGCCGTCGCCGCCGACGAGATCTATGCCGACAAGGCGTCGGTGATCGGCTCGATCGGCGTCGTGATGGACGGTTTCGATTTCACCGGCGCGATGGAGAAGCTCGGCGTGCGCCGGCGCCTGATCGCCGCCGGCGCCGACAAGAGCATCGCCGATCCGTTCTCGCCGATGACCGACGCGCAGCGCGCGCACATCCAGACGATGCTGGCGCAGATCCACGAGCAGTTCATCAATGTCGTGCGGACCGGTCGCGGCGCGCGCCTGAAGGAGACGCCGCAGACTTTCAGCGGCCTGTTCTGGAACGGTCAGCAGGCACTCGAGCAGGGGCTGATCGATCACCTCGGCAGCCTCGAGTACGTCGCGCGCGAAGTCGTCAAGGCCGAGGAGGTCGTCGACTACACGCCGAAGGAGAACGTCGCCGAGCGCCTCGCGAAGCGGTTCGGCGCATCGATGGGCGCCGGCGCGGTCGGTGCGCTGCAGCGGCTCGGCATGATTCGCTGACGGTTGCCGAGGACCGAGCGCTTCAGGCTTTCAGCAACCCGCGCGTCTCGATGAAGCGGACCACGTCGTCGAGGCCGGCGCGCGTCTTCAGGTTGCTCATCACGTACGGCTTCGTGCCGCGCATGCGCCGCGTGTCGGCTTCCATCACGTCGAGGCTCGCGCCGACATGCGGCGCGAGATCGGTCTTGTTGATCACGAACAGGTCGCTCTTCGTTATCCCCGGGCCGCCCTTGCGCGGAATCTTCTCGCCGGCGGCGACGTCGATCACGTAGATCGTCAGGTCCGACAGCTCCGGGCTGAAAGTCGCGGCCAGGTTGTCGCCGCCGCTTTCGATGAAGACGATGTCGGCGTCCGGAAACTTCGCGAGCATCCGGTCGACCGCTTCGAGGTTGATCGATGCGTCTTCGCGGATCGCGGTGTGCGGGCAGCCGCCGGTCTCGACCCCCATGATGCGTTCGGCTTCGAGAGCGCCGGCCACGGTCAGCAGGCGCTGGTCTTCCTTCGTGTAGATGTCGTTCGTCACGACGACGAGGTCGTAGCGGTCGCGCATCGACTTGCAGAGCATCTCGACCAGCGTCGTCTTGCCGGAGCCGACCGGGCCGCCGACG
>JBDTXV010000460.1:0-2628 GCA_040006015.1 Caldimonas sp. | reverse complement strand
CCGGCCCCCCGAGGGGGCGCGGGCCGGCTTGGGAGCGGCCCGGCGCTCGGCCCGCACGCGCGAGAAATGGTTTCAGTGCCATAGCGCGAGCGCTTCGAGGCAACGCCGCCGCTGCGCGTCGCCTTCGTCGGGCGCGAGCTCGAGTCCCGGCAGGCGCAGGCCGTAGTCGGCGCCGGCGCGATGCGCCGCGAGCGTCCATGCGGCGAGGCGCGAGAGCCGGTCTTCCGGCGCGAGGCCGGCGCAGGCCGACCATTCGAGCCAGAGCTCCTGATGCACCGATGCGCTGGTGTCGCGGCTGACGAGGTCGCCGCCGGTCTCGAGCGCCTTCGCGGCCTTCTTCCATGCGATCCGTTTCAGCGGGTCGCCGCGCCGGTAGGCGCGCACGCCTTCGATCTCTCCGCCGTCGACGCTGCGCGCCTGCGTGGCCCCGAGCGCGACCTGGCGTGCCGCCGGCGGCCGCGGCGCATCGCGCTCGAGCTGGGGATAGACGAGCAGCCGCGCGGACGGGCGCCAGACGGTCCAGGCGCGGAACAGGCCGAGCGGAAAGCGCGTCTCGGCCGAGAGCGGCGGCACGTCGTGCAGGCCGCGCTGCGCCGGCACGAAGCTGACCTGCGCGGCGGACTGGCCGCCGGCCGGCACATTGGTCCATGCGAGCGTCGCGTCGGCGGCCGCGAGCATCCTCAGGCCGATGCCGAAGCGCGCACTGTCGGGACTCGTCATCACGACGTCGAGCACCGCGGGCTCTCGCGCGAAACCCGGCGCGACCGGCTTCAGGTGCAAGGTCAGCCCGCGCAGGGTCGCGTGCGTCAGGTGCATCGAGACGACGCCGCTGCCGGCGAGCAGGAAGGTCAGCACGTAGCCGAGGTTCAGCTGGTAGTTGATCGAAGCGACGAGCAGCACCAGCAAGGTCAGCCCGAACATGAAGCCGGCACGCGTCGGCAGGATGTAGACGTTGCGCTGCGTCAGCAGCATCGTGTCGTTGCGCGGCAGGCGCTTCTGCCACCAGGCGCGGAAGCGGCCGCGCACGAAGGTCGCGGGGTTCAGCGCGGCGGCGAGCGACATGGCCTCGAACGACGGACTTCAGGAGACGGAGACGGTTTCAAGAGACGGGCTTCGAAGGCGCGGGTGCCGTCACGGCAGTGGCACCGCCTCGATCATCGCGCGCACCTGCTCGACCCGGCCGCGACCGGCGCCGGCGACCGGCACGAGACGGTGCGCGATCGTCTGCGGCAGCACGTACTGCACGTCGTCGGGGGCGACGTAGTCGCGCTCGTCGAGCAGCGCACGCGCCCGCGCGGCGCGCAGCACGCCGATCCCGGCGCGCGGGCTCAGGCCCTCGACGAACCACGCGCCCGAGCGCGTCGTCTTGATCAGCGCCTGCAGATAGTCGAGCAGCGCATCGGAGGCATGCACCGCCTGCACGGTCTTCTGCGCCGCCATCAATTGCTCCGGCGTCATCACCGCCGGCAACCGTGCGATCGCTTCGCGCCGATCGGCGCCGGCGAGCAGCTCGCGCTCGCTCGCGTGATCGGGGTAGCCGAGCGTGATGCACATCAGGAAGCGGTCGAGCTGCGATTCGGGCAGCGGGTAGGTGCCGAGCTGGTCGGTCGGGTTCTGCGTGGCGATCACGAAGAAGGGCGCGGGCAGGGCGCGCGTCTCGCCCTCGACCGTGACCTGGTGCTCTTCCATCGCCTCGAGCAGCGCGCTCTGCGTCTTCGGGCCGGCGCGGTTGATCTCGTCGGCGAGCAGCACCTGCGCGAACACCGGGCCCGCATGGAACACGAACGCCTCCTTGCTGCGCTCGTAGACGCTGACGCCGATCAGGTCCGACGGCATCAGGTCGGCGGTGAACTGCGTGCGCGAAAAGCGCAGGCCGAGCGAGACCGCGAGCGCATGGGCGAGCGTCGTCTTGCCGACTCCCGGTACGTCTTCGATCAGCAGATGGCCGCCGGCCAGCAGGCAGGCCACGCAGTCCTCGATCTGGGCCCGTTTGCCGACGATGATCGTGCTAATCTGGTCGACGAGCTCGGCGAGCTGGGCTGTGAGAGGTCTGCTCATGCGGCCACCTTACTCGAAAAACTCCGGACCCCGACCCCATGACCACGGCCTTCTACAGCCACCCCGATTGCCGCCGCCACGACATGGGCCGCGGCCATCCCGAATGCGCGCAACGGCTCGACGCGATCGACGACTACCTGCTCAAGAATGGCCTTGCCGATGCGCTCGACCGGCGCGAGGCGCCGCTGGTCGATCTCGACGACCTCGCGCTCGCGCACAGCAGCGGCTACGTCGACGAGCTGCGCGATCTGCTCGAGCAGGTCAGCGCGTCGGGCCTGCCGCGCGCGATCGACCCGGACACGATCGCGAGCCCGGGCAGCCTGAACGCGGCGCTGCGCGCGGCCGGTGCCGCGGTCGCGGCGACCGATGCGGTGATCGACGGCGCGGCCGAGAACGCGTTCTGCTCGGTGCGCCCGCCCGGTCACCATGCGACGCGCGATGCGGCGATGGGCTTCTGCTTCTTCAACAACGTCGCGGTCGCGGCGCGGCATGCGCTCGACGTGCGCGGGCTCGAGCGCGTCGCGATCGTCGACTTCGACGTGCACCACGGCAACGGCACCGAAGACATCA
>JBDTXV010000459.1:0-2629 GCA_040006015.1 Caldimonas sp. | reverse complement strand
CCATGCGCAGCATCGCGTGCATCTGCGTCACCGACAGCGCCGGTCCGATGCCGTGCCCGGTCGCGTCGCCGAGCACGATCAGCAGACGCTCGTCGAGCAGCGCCAGGTCGAAGGTATCGCCGCCGGTCAGCGCGGCGGGATGGGAGCTGCCGTATGCGTCGTAGCCGGCGACGCTCGGCATCGCGACCGGCAGCGTGCTCATCTGCACGACGCGCGCGAGCTCGAGCTCCTGGCGCATCTTCTCGCCTTCGATCAGCGCCGCCGTCATGCGCACGCGCTGCAGCGCGACCGCGCACTGCGCGGCCAGCGCCGCGGCGAGGATCTCGTCGCCGGCATCGAATACGCCCTCGTGCTTGTTCAGCACCTGCATCACGCCGACCAGGATCTCGTCGTGGTCGACGAGCGGCAGCGTCAGGCTGCAGCGGGTGCGGTAACCGGAGCGTTTATCGACGCGCGAATCGAAGCGCGGATCGGCGTAGCAGTCGGGCACGTTGACGATGCGCCGGTCGCGCGCGCAAATGCCGACCAGACCCGCGCCGACCGGGATGCGCACATGCTGGATGTCGGTCGCGACCTCGAGCACCAGCTCGTCGGTCGAAGCGTCGTACAACCAGACCGAGCTGCGATCCGCGGTCAGAACCTGGCGCGCGGCACAGGTCACCTCGGCGAGCATCGCCATCAGCTCGAACGGCGCAGCGAGTCTGCGGGTGACCTCGAGGATCGCCTCCATATCGCCGGCGGAGAGACCGCCGGAGCCGCGCTGAACGCTCATGCCGCGGCAATGTACACGGGGCCCCGCCGGGAGCCGTGAAGCCGCGTCGGCGCGAGACGCAGCCCTTCGCTCAAAGCGCCTTCACGTCGATCGCGTACAAACCCCACGGGCAGAGGGCGAAGCGCTCCTTCAGCGGCTTGGCGCTGAAGGCGGGCAGACGGTCCGCGTCGTAGACGGCCCACAGCGGGCCGAGTCCGCCGAGGCTCATCGGGACACCGTCGCGCGAGGTTGCGACGATCATCCGATAGGCGCGCGCATCGGCGAGTTTCACCGCGACGGTGTAGCCGTCGACCGCGCGCAAGCTCAGCACTACCGGGGCATCCGCGGCGACGCCGGCCGCCTCGACCACCGTGGCGAGCAGCGGACCGCTCAGCCGGTGGATCTGCGCGTCGTACTCGAGCGTCGGCGCGATCGTCACGCTCGGCAGACGCGCGAGCATCGCGGCGTCGAAGGTCCAGGCCTTGTCGAATTTCGCGCCGTGCTTGGCCATCAGCGGTTCGAACGCCGGGTCGATCGGGCCGCGGTTGCTCCGTCCGATCGCGCCGGTGATCGTCAAAAGCCCCGAACCGGGACGCTCTTTCACGCACGCGGCCGCGGCAGGAAACGGCAGCAAAGCGCCGAGCGCGCCGGCGGCAAGGAAACGACGTTTGTTCATGCTGTCGACGGGTTGATGGCCAGAGGTCGATTGTCATCGGGGCGAAGCTGCGCACGATCGTGTCATGACCCGCGAATGCGGATGTCCGAGCGGTGCCCGTCTAAAGGCTGCTCGCCGACGACCCGACAGCCCGACTACCATCTGCTCCGACAACATCGAATGAACGCGATGACCAGACCGTACCGCGGCGTGTTTCCGGTCGTGCCGACGACCTTCACCGAGAGCGGCGAGCTCGATCTGCCGAGCCAGAGGCGCTGCGTCGACTTCATGATCGCCGCCGGCTCGAACGGTCTCGCGATCCTCGCCAACTTCTCCGAGCAGTTCGTGCTCTCCGACGACGACCGCGAAGTGCTGACCGAAGCGATCCTCGAGCACGTCGCCGGTCGCGTGCCGGTGATCGTCACGACGACGCATTTCGGCACGAAGGTCTGCGCCGGACGCTGCCGACGCGCGCAGGAGCTCGGCGCCGCGATGGTGATGGTGATGCCGCCGTATCACGGGGCCACGATCCGCGTCGGCGAATCGCTGATCCACGAGTTCTACGCCCGGCTGTCGGGCGCGATCGGCATTCCGATCATGATCCAGGATGCGCCCGTGAGCGGCACGCCGCTCTCTGCCGCTTTGCTCGCGCGTATGGCTCGCGAGATCGAGAACGTTGCCTACTTCAAGATCGAGACCGCCGGCGCAGCAGGCAAATTGCGCGAGCTGATCGCGCTCGGCGGCGCGGCGATCGAAGGGCCCTGGGACGGCGAAGAGGCGATCACGCTGCTGCCTGATCTCGACGCCGGCGCGACCGGATCGATGACCGGCGGCGGCTATCCCGACGGCATCCGCCGGATCGTCGATGCATACGTCTCCGGACGGCGCGACGAAGCGGTCGCCGAGTACGCGCGTTGGCTGCCGTTGATCAATTACGAGAATCGCCAGGGCGGCATCCTGACCGCAAAGGCGTTGATGAAAGAGGGCGGGGTGATCAGCTGCGATGCTCCGCGCCATCCGTTCCCGGCGATGCATCCCACGGTGCGCGTCGGGCTGCTCGAGATCGCGAGGCGGCTTGATCCGCTGGTGTTGCGCTGGAAGTGAGACCGTCGTTCGGGATCGCGCCGAAGGTTTTGCATTGCCCGAGCGGTATTCGAACGAAACTGTGGAAGATCAGCCGATGTTCATCGTCATGCTCAGCTACATCAAGCCGATCGAAGAGA
>JBDTXV010000458.1:0-2633 GCA_040006015.1 Caldimonas sp. | reverse complement strand
TTCAGCGGGAAGCCGACGCCGAGCAGCACCGCCGGGATCGCCGCCGAGACGTTCAGGCGCAGGTCCTTGCCGACGATGCCGGGGATCACCGCTTCGATCGCCTCGGCGATCTCGACATAGCGCTGCCCGGCTCCGGCTTGGGTCGACACCGCGAACAGCGCGGCGACGCGCGGATCGCGCGCCTTGTGCAGCGGATGGCCGTAGCCCGGAATCGGCTTGGCCGCGGCGCGTAGCGCCGAGATCGCGGCGCGCGCCGCGGCCTTCAGATCGCCGCCGTGCGCGGCCGCGCCCTGATGGACCTCTTCGAACAGCCGCCCCGCGGTTTCGGACGCGCCGAGGATCACCGAGCCCGAGCCGAGGATCCCGGCCGCGACCGCGCCCTGCATCGCATCGGGCGCCGCGGCCAGCGTCATCCGGCTCGCCTGCACGCTCGGCACGAGGCCGTGCTCGGCGATCGCGACCAGCGTCGCGTTCAGAACGGCGCTGGCCGCGGCATCGGGACGCGTGCCGGTCAGCAGAAAGTAGAAGTAGTCGGCGAAGCCGATCCGGCCGATCAGGTCGGCGCACAGATCGGCGCCGCGGACGACGATGTGCTCGGCGTTCGACGTGCTGATCGCCGAGCGCGGCACGGTGGCCTTGCCTATCTTCACGACGTCGTCTCGAGTGGCTGCAACGCGCAAGCGGCGTTCATGCCGCGAGCGCTTCGGGGACGAGCCGGAAGTCGTACTGTGCGGTGTGATACGGCACCGTCAGTACCCGGCCGTCGGGCGCGGTGCCGGGGGGATGCGCGTCGAACTTCACGACCAGGCTGTTGCGCACGCCGAAGACCGCGTCCGAATCGAGATACGGACTGTCGGCGACGAAGAGATGCGTCGTCACCGGCTGGTGGCCGGTCGCGTAGACCTTCATGTGGATGTGGCCCGGCCGGTTCGGATGCCGGCCCATCTTGCGCAGCATGTCGCCGACCGGTCCGTCGTCGGGCACCGGATAGAACGACGGCCGGATCGACCAGAAGCGATAGCGCCCTTCCCCATCGGTGCGGAAGCGCGCGCGCAGCCGCATCCCGGCCTCTTCGCCCATCTGCATGTCGTAGACGCCGTCGCCGTCGCCGGACCAGACGTCCATCACGCAACCGGCAACCGGCCGACCGTGGGTGTCGGTGACGCGGCCGCTGTAGTACGCCGGCTCGCCGGGCATGCCCTTGCCGATGTCGGCGCCGAGCGGCAGCTCGGGCGCGCCTTCCCAGTAGAACGGGCCCTGCACGGTCGCTTCGGTCGGCAGCGGCGCGCCGGCGCTCGTCAGCGCGCGCGCCGCCTTCAGCTGGTTCACCGCGACGACGAGCATCGAGATGCCGAGCGTGTCCGACAGCAGGATGAACTCCTGCCGCTTCGAATCGCAGGTCTTGCCGACCGCGGTCAGGAACTCGATCGCGCCGATCCACTCGGCCTCGGTCGGCTGGACCTCGCGCACGAACGCATGCGCATGTTCGACCAATGCGGTCATCACGGTCTTGAAACGCGCATCGCTGCATTCGGTCATCCGGTCGATCACGGCGCGCGTGATGTCGCCGGCTTCGAGCTGTGCCATCTCGGTCTCCTGTCTCGTTTCAGCGCGATGATTCTGCCGCGCGCTCACTGGCTGCGCAGGTTCGCCGCCTTGGCGATCTTCGCGGCCGACTCGACCTCGCTGCGGATGAAGGCATTGAACGCCGCCGGCTCGAGCGGGAACGGCTCGGCGCCGAGCTTCGCGAGGCGCTCCTTGACGTCCGGATCGGCGAGCGCCTTCAACGCTTCCTCGTGCAGGCGCTGGATCACCGGCTGCGGCGTCGCCGCCGGCACGATCATCGCGACCCAGAAGATGTAGTCGGAACCGGGGATGCCGGCCTCGAGCGTCGTCGGCACGTTCGGCAGCACCGCGGCGCGCGTCGGCGTGCTGACCGCGAGCGCCTGCAGCTTGCCGTCGCGGACCAGCGTCAGCGCCGACGACAGCGGCGCGAAGAACCAGTCGCTGCGGCCACCGATCACGTCGGTCATCGCTTCGGGCGTGCCCTTGAACGGCACGTGCTGCGCTTCGATGCCGGTCTGCAGCCTGAACTTCTCGGCGTTCATGTGGGTCGCGCTGCCGATGCCTGCCGATGCGTAGTTCAGCTGCCCGGGCTTCGCCTTCGCCGCGGCGACGAGGTCGGCGACCGTCTTCCAGCCGCGCGCCGGCGCGACGACGAGCACGTTCGGCATCGCCGCGAGCGGCGTCACGCCGGTCAGGTCGCGCAGCGTGTCGTACGGCAGGTTCGGATAGATCGCCGGATTCAGCGCATGTCCCGACGAATGGATCAGCACCGTGTAGCCGTCGGCGTCGCTGCGCGCGACCTGCGCCGCGGCGATCGTGCCGCCGGCGCCCGGCTTGTTCTCGACGACGACCGGCTGATGCACGTTCCTCGCGATCGCCTCGCCGACCGTGCGGGCGATGATGTCGGTGCCGCTGCCCGGACTGAACGGCACGACGAACTTGATCGGCCGCGATGGAAAGCTCTGCGCGCAGACGGCGCCACAGGCCAGCACGGCCGCGCAGGCGGCGAGATATCGCTTCATGTCGTCTCCGTTCGTTCGAGGTGTTGCTGGGTCGAGATATCGCTT
>JBDTXV010000457.1:0-2634 GCA_040006015.1 Caldimonas sp. | reverse complement strand
CACGTGTCGGCGTGGCGACCGGCATGGTTGTCAGTCAGGTCGGCGGCGAGGAGCGAGAGCAGACCGTTGTCGGCGAGACGCCAAACCTCGCGGCGCGGCTGCAGGCACTCGCCGCGCCCGGCACGGTACTGGTCGGCCCGGTGACACGGCAGCTCACCGGCGATTTCTTCGAGTACGTGTCGGCCGGCGAACACTCCCTGAAAGGTTTTGATGCGCCTGTCACGGTCTGGGAGGTGCGACGCGAACTCAACGTGGAAAGCCGTTTCGCCGCGGCGCACAGCGCGTTTTCCGGGCCCATCGTCGCACGCGAGCGCGAGCAGGCGTTTCTCCTCGATTCATGGCAGCGAGCCGCGCGGGGTAGCGGCCATCTTGTTTTGCTTGGTGGCGAAGCCGGAATGGGCAAGTCGCGCTTGCTCGAGGCGCTTGTCGACGGCGTTCAAACCACTCTTCATCGGCTGCTGCGCTGTCAATGTTCGCCCTATCACCGCAACAGCGCTTTGTATCCATTGATCCAGTTGCTGCGGCACGAGGCACCGATTGAACCGGAGCGCAGCCTCGATGAAAATCTGCACAGCCTCGAAGTCCTGCTGTCGCAAGCCGGCCGGGCGTCGCGCCGGGACCTGCTGCTGATCGCTGAGTTGCTGGAGCTTCCCACGCGTGACCGCGTGTCGCCGATGGAGATGACGCCGGCGCAACGCAACGCCGAAATCGTCGCGATTCTCGAAGACCTCGTACTGGCCACTCCGGACGGTGCGCCGGTGCTATTTCTGGTGGAAGACGCTCACTGGAGCGATCCGACGACCCAGAGCCTGGTGGAGCGGCTGCTGGGGCGCATCGAATCGAGCAGCGTGCTGGCGGTGATCACGCATCGGCCGGAGTTCAGCAAGAACTGGAGCGACCGTGCGCAAGCCACGGCCCTGACGTGCAAGCCGCTCGGACGCGACCAGTGCGCTGCGATTGCGAGGTATGTCGCCGGTGACTGCGCGATCGACGACGCGCTGATCGAGCAGATCGTCAAGCGCAGCGATGGGGTGCCGCTCTATGTCGAAGAGCTCACTAAGGCGGTCATCGATATGCAGACCGCCGTGGTCGTGCCTTCGACGCTTCGTGATTCGCTGATGTCCCGCCTCGATCGGCTCGGCGATGCGAAGGAGATCGCGCTGGTCGCCTCGGTCATCGGACGCCGCTTCTCCTTTTCGATGCTGGCCGAAATCGCCGGCGTGAAAGAGGCCACGCTGGAAGCTGCGCTGGGGCGGCTGCTCGGGGCGGGGCTCGTGTTCGCCGTCGAGGATTCGGCGCAACGCGACTACAGCTTCAACCACTCGCTCGTGCAGGAGGCGGCATACGAAACCCTTTCGAACAGCCGCCGCCAAGCGCTGCATCTGAGCATTGCAGTCCAGCTCGAGGCGCAGACTGATACGGAAGCGGCGAGCGCCCCGGAAATCATCGCTTACCACTTCGGGCGCGCCGCAGAACCCGAGAAGGCGTGCGCATTCTGGATGCTGGCCGCAGAGAAGTCGCGACAGCGCACGGCCTTCGTCGAGGCGATCGCCAATCTCGGCTCCGCGCTGGCCGAAGCTGAACGGATTGCCGACGTTCCGACGCGGCTGCGCTCCGCGATGGAAGTGCAGCTCAGGCGCGGTGCCGAGTTTGTCATCCAGTCAGGACCGTTGAGTGCGGATGGGAAGTCGGCGCTCGAACGAGCGTACGCCCTGGCGAAGGAGCTCAAAGCGGAGCCGCAGCTCTTCCAGGCGACGTGGGGACTGTATTCGAACGCCGCCAACTCGCGCCAGTTCGACAGGGCTCGGCTACTCGGCGATGAGCTGTTGGAGATTGGCCGCAAGTTTGCCGACGACGACTTTCAGGTAGAGGGCTTGCATCACCGTTGGGGTTACTGGTATTTCACCGGCAAGATTGCCAGCATGTTCCAGTACACCCGCGAGGGCATCGCCCGCTACGATTCACGTCGCCATCACCGGTTCGCCCATGTGTTCGCCGGTCACGACCTGGGCGTCTGCGCACACTGCTGTGAAGCGATCGGACTGGGCCTGGGAGGTCGATCCCAAGGCGTCGCGGCCAGTGTCGAAGCCGCGATATCGCTCGCCGATTCACTTCAGCATCCCCCTGGCCTGGCCTACGCTTTGGGCATGGCGAGCGTCGCCTTGCAACTCGGCGGCGATAACCAAGCGAGCGCCGACATGGCGCAGCGCGAAATACGTGTGGCCGAAAAGTACGACCTTCCTTTGCAACGTGCTCTCGGGCTGTTCATGCTCGGACTCGCCCGAACGCACGACGGGGACATGGCCGGGTTGGCCACGATGGAGGCGAACTACGAGGCGGCGATGAGGCGCAGTCATCTGGGTGTGTACCCGGACGTGGCGCTCGTCGATGCGTTGGCGCGGGCCGGCCGCGGGGAGGAAGCGTTGACCCGGGTGACGAGGACGCTCGAGGCGCTCCCGTCGCCGGAGATCGGCGTTCACGTTTCGGAGCTCTGGCGCATGCGCGGGGAGCTTTTGCTGGCGCAGTCCGCGGCGCATGCGGGGCTTGCCGAGAGTTGCCTTCGGGCAGCGGTTCGCGTCGTCTCTGACCAGGATGGCGCGACGGTCTACCAGGCAAGAGCCGAGTCCGCCCTGA
>JBDTXV010000456.1:0-2635 GCA_040006015.1 Caldimonas sp. | reverse complement strand
GCTGCGCGACGATGCCCGGGTTGACGACGGTGCCGATGTCGGCCGCGCAGACGACCCGCTGCAAGCGCGGCCGGCCATCGACGAGCGCGACCTCGACCGCCTGCGCGACGATGCTGCCGAAGCTCTCGTGCAACGCGATGCCGCGCCCGGTTCCTGCGGGCAGCGCACGCGCGGCGCCGAAACTGCGCGCAAAACCGCGACGCCGGCGGGACGGTAGAAGTCGTGCGTGTTGTCTTCCTCGCGCGACCAGACGAGCTGCACCGGACGACCGTCGGTCTCGAGCGCGATGCGGACCACCTGGCCGATGACGTCGACCTCGAGGCGCCGGCCGAAGCCGCCGCCGAGATAGGTCACGTGAACGATGACCGCGCTTTCGGCGACGCCGGCGACGCGCGCGGCGAGCGCGCGCGCCATCCCGGGCACCTGCGTCGCGGCCCAGAGCTCGACCCGGCGGTCCCGGACCCGCGCGGTGCAGTTGATCGGCTCCATCGTCGCATGGGCGAGATACGGCGCGCGATAGACCCGCTCGATCTGGCGCGCCGCCGCGCTCACGGCGTGGGCGGCATCGCCGCGGCTGTAGAACGTGAAGCCGCTGCCGTCGGCTGCGGCGGCTTGCGCGCGCTGCAGCAGGCCGGCCTCGATCGTCCGCGTGTCAAGCGGGCCGGACGGCGGCGCCTGCCACGCGACCTCGATCGCATCGACGCCGCGGCGCGCGTGCCAGTACGTGCGGCCGACGATCGCGAGCACCGCGGTCGAGCCGGCATGGGGCCGAGCCGGACGAGGCGCTCGACGCCGGGCAGCCGCATCGGGCAGGGCCCGGGCCCGGCCATTGACGAAAAGCTCCACGGACTCCCCCCGCCGCCTCGCGCGGCGCGCCGATTGTGGGACGATAGCCGGCGCCGCGCCTCCGCCTGACTGTGGTACGGAGGTAACGTTCCGCGGGCCCGCAAGACCGAATCGTCCCCGCCCGCGGCGCCGGACGAGCGGCTGCCACAAAATCCAGCACACCCTCATGCCGATCGCCCCCATGAACCGTTTCGTCCCGAAAGCCGTCGCCGCGGTCCTCGCCTGCGCCGTCGGCGCGACCGCCAGCGCGCAAACCGCGCCGACGATCTACGGCCTGCTCGACATGTCGGCCGGCCGCTTCCAGGAGCCCGGCAGCGCGCACGTGCTGCGCGCCGAAAGCGGCCGCATGTCGCTGAGCTACCTGGGCTTTCGCGGCAGCGACGATCTCGGCGGCGGCCTGCGCGCGCGCTTCGGCCTCGAGAGCTATCTGCGCGCCGACGAAGGCGCGGCCGGCCGCTCGGCCGCCGATGCGTTCTGGAGCCGCACCGCCTACGTCGGCCTGCAGGGCTCGTTCGGCACATCCCTGCTCGGCCGCCTGCCGACGCCGCTCTGGGTCTCGACGCGGCTCTTCAATCCGTTCGGCGATTCGGTCGGCTTCTCGCCGAGCATCCGCCAGACCTTCGGCACCGCGATCCTCGGCGACAGCCGCTGGAACAATTCGGTCGCGTTCACGAGTCCGGAGGTCGAGAACGGACTCAGCTACAGCGTCCAGTTCAATGCCGGCGAGGGCAACGTCGGCGCAACCGGGCGCAATGTCGGCGCGAACGCGATCTACACGTCCGGCCCGCTGTCGGCGACCCTGGCGTGGCAGCGCGTCCGCAATTCCGCGCTGCCACTGCCGGCCGGATTCGATCACCAGGTCACCTACCAGGTCGGGATTTCGTACGAGCTGCGGATGCTCCGCCTGTACGGTCAGGCCGGCAGCGTGAAGACCCGCGCCGCGCCCGACGTCAAGACGACGCTGTACCAGCTCGGTGCGGTCGCCCCGATCGGTCTCGGCTTCCTGATGGCGTCGTACGGCCACGCGAATTCCGAGGCCGCGGCGAACAATGCGATCCGCAAGACCTTCTCGCTCGGTTACGACTATTTCCTGTCGAAGAGCACCGACCTCTATGCGGTGCTGATGAGCGAGCGCGCGAGCGGCCTGTCGTCGGCGAACACCGCGGCAGCCGGGGTGCGACTGCGCTTCTGATCCGCGCGGCTTCGGGCCAGCGCCTTCGGCCCTCTGCCGTCTGGCGCTGCGCTCGGCGCTTACGCGCCCCGCGCCCCGCGCCTATTCGAGCGTGACTTCGGCGCGCACGGCGCCGGCGCGCGCGGCACGCGCGCTGAGCGCCATGCGGGTGCCCTTCGGCGCGCGCACGACCCATTCGGCGACCGCGCGGTCGGCGGTGACCTCGCGATTCGGCAGGAACGCGTTCAGCGAATTCTTCGGCGCGTGGCCTTCGAGCTGCGGACCTTCGAAGCGCTCCTTGCCGCCGATCAGCCCGACGTCGGCATTGCCGTGCGGCAGGTGGATCTCGAACATCACGCCGCGGACGACCTTGCGCGCCAGCGCGCGCCTGCTGACGTAGGCTGGCAGCCAGCCGCTGTTGCCGACCGCGAGGCGGACGCGCCAGGTGTCGCGGCCGAGCGCGACGACTTCGGTGCGCAGCAGCTCGAGCTTCGGCAGCGACAGCGCGATCTGCGTCATCCAGGCCGGAAAGCGCGCGGCCTCGCGTTCGCGCAGATGCGGCGGCGGATTGCGCCAGAAGTTCATCTTGTCCCAGCCGCCGATCTCGACCGCGCCGAG
>JBDTXV010000455.1:0-2643 GCA_040006015.1 Caldimonas sp. | reverse complement strand
TGCAGCATCGTCTGCCACATCGTGAACTTGTAGAGATCGGTGTCGAGCAGGCTCTGGATGACGGGTTGCATCGGGGCTTTCGCGATACCGGTTCGGCCGGGGACTCGACGATAACAAGCCGGCGCCGAATGCGACGGCACCCCGCAGCGGCCGACGCTCCGCGTTAACGAGGGGGCGACGTGGGTCGGCGCGCCGGGCTTACGCGGTTCAACTCGACTTGATCGAGCGGCCGGCGATCAGCATCTCGTAGCGCTGGTCGCGGTGCCCGAGCTCGTCGTGGCGCAGATGCCGGTCGGCCGGCTTGCCGCGGCCGCCGCCGAAACGGGAATCGATCGGCGTGACGCGCCGGAGGTCACCGGTTCTCGCAGGAGCGGTCGGGCCGTGCGGCAATCGGCATGCCGAAAGCGTCTTCTGGAACGCCCGGTAGCCGGACGTCAGGTGCGGCGCAACGGGTGCTCCGTAAAGAAGCGGACCATCTCGCGGCTCGCATCGGGACCGCGCGCATCGGCATAGGAGCCGGCCGGGCTGCCGCCCGACCAGGCGTGACCGCCTCCGTGCAGGACCCAGTGCTCGGCGAGACTCGGCTCGCCCGACGCGGCGCCGCCGCGTCGGTGCACCGTCTGTGTGACGGGGCGGCCGCCGACTGTCGCTGTGGACGTCGTCGCGACCGAGCCGACAGCGCCGGCCGAGCGAAGCGCGGCGGCGATCACGCCGACCCCGTTGCCGGGGTGCACCGTGCCGTCCGCGTCGCCGTGGAAGACGATCGTTGGGGCCCCGCCCGCGCGCGCCGGTGCGGCGCCGCCGCGCATCGACGACGCGCCGCTGCTCATCACCGAGAACGCCGACGCGACGTCGTGCGCGGCGCCATGCGGAATGCCGGAATGGACGCCGACCGCGGCAAACAGGTCTGGGTACTCGCGGCCGAGGATGTCGGCCATCGCGCCGCCGGCCGAAAGGCCCGCGACGAAGATTCGGGCCGGGTCGATGTCGTGGGTCGCGACGATGTGGCGCGTCATCCCGGCGAGCAGCTCGGGCTCGCCGGCGCCCCGGCGCTGGTCGCCGGGCGCGAACCAGTTCCAGCACTTCGACTGGTTCGAGCGCGGCGCCTGCGCCGGATACAGCACGAGGAAGCCGCGCTCCTGCGCGATCTCGTTCATCCGCGTGCCGGCCGCGAAGTCGTCCGGCGATTGGGTGCAGCCGTGCAACATCACGATCAGCGGCAGCGCCTGGCCGCCATGCCCGGCCGGCACGAAAAGCTTGTAGGCCCGGGTTCCGGAGCCGCCGGTGTACGAGCCGCTCTCGAAGCTCGCGCCGTCGGCAGGCGCCGTCTCGGGTCGCTCATGCATCGGGCGTCCGTTCGGCACCGGCATCGAGCGACGCAGCCGGGCCGGCCGAATCTTCGCGCGCGGGACCTCGCGCACCAGCCCATCGAGCACGGTCGCATCGCTCGCGCCTTGCGGCGCGAGCGCGTTGCCGAGCAGCGCCCGCTGGATCGCGGTCGTCGCTTCGGCCAGCTTGCCGCGGTGAGTGAGCTGGGACGCTTCGCCGAGCAGTTTTTCGAACAAGGGATTCATGGGTTCTCAGGGTTGGATGAAGCGCGTCAACGCAGGCGGTCGGCGAGCGCCGCCTTGACTTGGGGGGTGGCGCTCAATGCGCCGAGCACGACGATCGATTCGATCGTCGCGCGCGCGAGTTCCGGCGACACGTCCGGTGCGATGCTGGTCAGGCCCAGTCCGCGAATGTGGACCTTCTCGCCGGCAGCCTGCAGCGCTTCGAGCTCGGTCCGGGTGTAGTGCTTCAGGCCGAGGGTGATCGTGTTGCGCGCGACGACCTGCTTCACCGCATCGGCATGCTGCAACAGTTGCTGCCGGATCGCGCCGCGGATGAAGTCGGTGCGGTTCGAATAGAAGCCTTCCTTGACCAGCAGGTCGATCTGGCCGAGGTCGACGAAGCCGAGATTGACGGTGATCTTCTCGGCATCGGGGAGACCGGGGGTCGATCGGGACAGAGATTTGCCAGCCATAAGACATTCTAACACCATCTACATGGATGGTGCAAGTGTCCTTCACGAACCGACCCGAATCCTTCCAAGTATTCGCTTACTTTGGTCGCGGACGCGGTAAATCATTGATTTGCGACTGCAACTCGCCGGCACGCAGCGCCTTGACCGTACGCGCGACCGATCTGCCGACGTTGCGCACCTCTTCCTGGACCGCCAGATCCCTGTCGAGGGTCTGGTGGCTGGTCGCGTACGGCTCGAAGTAGCCGATGTAGCGATCGAGCGCCCCATTCGGGCCGGAGTCGATCAGTCCCATCCAGTCGAGCCAGTCGGCCAGGCCGCGGCGCGAGCCTTCGATGCCGGCGACGTCGCCGTGGACGACGAGGCCGTAGGCCCGGCGGTCGAGGTGCTTCGGATAGTCCCAGCCGGCGAGCTCGAGCTCCTTCGCCTTGTCGGGCTTCTTGCCGCCGGTCGAAGTCGGATCGGGATTGCCACCGTCGGCGCAGACCAGACGATCGATCATCAGCTTCAGCGGACTCGGCGACTGGTACCAGTAGACCGGCGTCACGATCGCGATTCCGTGCGCAGCGGTCCAGCGCTCGTAGATCTCGTTCATCCAGTCGTTGGTCTGGTTCAGCGAGTGG
>JBDTXV010000454.1:0-2647 GCA_040006015.1 Caldimonas sp. | reverse complement strand
CGTACAGCTTGACGCCGCCGCGCTTGTCGCGGTTCCAGAGGTCGAACGGCGCCTTCGCCGGGATGTACAGCAGCTGCGTGTATTCGCTGCGGCCCTCGACGCGGTTGTGCGTGTAGGCGAGCGGCGCCTGCGTGTCGTAGCTGATCTGCTTGTAGAACTCCTCGTACTGCTCCGGCGTGATGTCGCTCTTGCTGCGGCTCCAGAGCGCAGCCGCCTTGTTGACGGGTGCCCACTCGTCCTTCGTGACCTGCTTCTTCGCCTCGGCGTCCCACTCCTCCTTCTGCATCAGGATCGGCAGCGAGATGTGGTCGGAATACTTGCCGACGATCGACTTCAGCTTCCACGCGCTCAGGAACTCTTCTTCGCCGTCACGCAGATGCAGGGTCACGCTGGTGCCACGCTGCGGCCGCGTGATCGTCTCGACCTCGAATTCGCCGGCGCCTTCCGAGCTCCAGCGCACGCCTTCCTCGGCCTTCGCTCCGGCGCGGCGCGATTCGACCGTGATGCGGTCGGCGACGATGAAGCCGCTGTAGAAACCGACGCCGAACTGACCGATCAGCTGCGCGTCCTTCTTCTGATCGCCCTCGAGCGCCGCGACGAACTCGCGCGTGCCGCTCTTCGCGATCGTGCCGAGATTCGCGACCGCCTCGGCGGAAGACAGACCGATGCCGTTGTCGGTGATCGTGATCGTCTTGGCTTCAGGGTCGAAACCGACCCGCACCTCGAGGTTCGGCGCATCCTCGTACAGCGCGCTGTTGTTCAGGGCCTCGAAGCGCAGCTTGTCGCACGCGTCCGACGCGTTCGAGATCAGCTCGCGCAGGAAGATCTCCTTGTTCGAATAGAGCGAATGGGTCACGAGGTGCAGGATCTGCTTGACCTCGGCCTGGAACGAAAGTGTCTGTTTGTCCATATATCTTCGTGGATGGATTCGGCGGGCCCGCCTGCGCTGCCAGAAATGGAGGCAGACGGCGGCGTTTCAAGAGCGGCAGCGCGACCGGCCAGCGCGATCGCTGCCCCGCGCGGCTCGGCCGCTCGAGGTGGCGCCGATGCCGACGTCGCCCCGAAGATCATCACGGTGGTCCTCGTTGCGACGCCGGATTATCGGGGCGCCGCGAGCGGCGGCGAAGCGGAGAGCGCATGGGAAAATCGGTGCGGCCATCGCTCGCGCGAGGTCCGAACAATGAAGGAGACTGCGCCGATGACACGCAAACCCACGGGTCCGCGCGGCCGGGACGGACCGAACGCGACGGATAGACGGCGCCGACCCTGCGACGCGCGAAACCTCGTCGAACAACGAGGTGCCGACCCCACGCCCCGACCGCGCGCCGGAATGGCCGGCGACCCGCGATGAGCAGTGCCGCGCCGCCGCCCGACACGCCGTTCGAGGCGATCGCCGATCGAATCCGCGCCCATGCCCGCGCGCATCCGTTGCAGGCGGCGCTGCTGCAAGGCGACGAGCGCCTCGACTACGCGACGCTCGACGCGCTGATGGACCGCGTCGCGGCCTCGCTGCAGCGCGACGGTATCGGACCCGGCGATGCGATCGCGATCTGCGCGCAGACGTCGCCGCGCTACGCCGCGATTTTTCTCGGTGCGCTGCGCGCCGGCGTCGCGGTCGCGCCGCTCGCGCCGTCGGTGACGCCGCTGAGCTTCGCGTCGATGCTCGCCGATGCCGCGCCGTGCCGGCTCTTCGTCGACGCCGCCGCGCTCGACGCGCTCGGCGACTCCGCCGCCGTCGCGCCGGCCAGCATCGCCTGCATCGCCCTCGACGACCGCGCTCCCGGGACGCCATACGACGCCTGGCTGCTGCCCGCCGGCGCGCCGCCGACGGCGGTCGAGGTGCGGCCCGAGTCGCCCTTCAACATCATCTATTCGTCCGGGACGACCGGCACGCCGAAAGGCATCGTGCAGTCGCACGAGATGCGCTGGTCGCATGTCGAGCGCGCCGGCTCGTACGAATACGGCGCCGCCACCGTGACGATCCTCGCGACGCCGCTTTACTCGAACACGACCCTGGTCGTCTTCTTTCCGACGCTCGCGTTCGGCGGCACCGTGCTGCTGATGGCGCGCTTCGACGCCGCCGGCTACCTCGAGCTCGCCGAGCGCCATCGCGCGACGCACACGATGCTGGTGCCGGTGCAATACCAGCGCCTCATGGCGCTGCCCGACTTCGATCGCTACGACCTCGCGTCGTTCCGCTTCAAGTTCTGCACCAGCGCGCCGTTCGCCGCCGCGCTGAAGGCCGACGTCCTCGAGCGCTGGCCAGGTGGCCTGGTCGAGTTCTACGGAATGACCGAAGGCGGCGGCACCTGCATCCTCGCCGCGCACGAATTCCCGACCAAGCTGCACACGGTCGGCAAGCCCGCGCAGGGCCACGACATCCGGCTGATCGACGACGACGGCGGCGAGCTGCCGTCGGGCGAGACCGGCGAAGTCGTCGGCCATTCGCGCGGGATGATGCTGGGCTATCACGGACGGCCCGAGAAGACCGCCGAGGCCGAATGGTTCGATCCGACCGGCAAGCGCTTCATCCGCACCGGCGACATCGGACGCTTCGATGCCGACGGCTTCCTGACGCTGCTCGACCGCAAGAAGGACCTGATCATCAGCGGCGGCTTCAACATCTACCCGAGCGACCTCGAGGCGG
>JBDTXV010000453.1:0-2647 GCA_040006015.1 Caldimonas sp. | reverse complement strand
GGCGCCTGCGCGTCGATTTCGCTGATTCCGATACCGTTATCGAGCAGCGCCTCTCGATGTCGATCCGGGAGGTCTTCGAGCGCGAAGGCGAGGCCCACTTCCGAGACGTCGAACAGAGCGTCATCGACGAGTTCACCGCGAAACGTAGCGGGGTCCTCGCAACCGGCGGGGGCGTCGTGCTGGCAGAGGCGAACCGGAAGTCGCTGCATGAGCGCTCGGTTGTCGTCTATCTGAAGGCCACCCCCAGAGACTTGCTGCGAAGGCTGCGGTTCGATTCGAAGCGCCCGCTTTTGCAGGTCAGCGACCCGCTCGAGCGTCTCCGGCAGTTGTATACGGAACGAGATCCGCTCTACCGGTCTACCGCGCATTTCGTCGTCGAAACCGGACGCCCGTCGGTCTCGATGCTGGTCAATCTGATCCTGATGCAGCTCGAGCTGGTCGGGGCCATCGATCCCGAGCGCGTGCCGTCGCCCGTCGATCGGCCGTCACTCGGTCCCTGATCCGGAGTTGGCACGCTCTTACACTGTCGACATGGCCACCCCGACCGAGATCGTCGACATCGCGCTCGGCGATCGAAGTTATCAAATCCTGATCGGCTCCGGCCTCCTCGACCGGGCCGGGTCCTACGAAGACCTCGGAACTTCTGCGGGTCATGCACTGGTGGTCACCAATGCAGTCGTAGGGCCGTTGTACGGTCAGCGTCTTCATTCCGTGCTGCGCACCAGGTTCGGAACGATCCGAATCGTCGAAATTCCGGATGGCGAGGCCCACAAGAACGGGGTCACGTTGAACCGGATCTTCGATGAGATGCTGGCATCTGGCTGCGATCGGAAGACCACCTTGTTCGCGCTCGGCGGCGGCGTCGTCGGCGACCTGACCGGCTTCGCGGCTGCGTGCTACATGCGCGGCGTGCGTTATGTGCAGGTCCCGACGACACTGCTGGCCCAGGTCGACTCGTCGGTCGGCGGGAAGACGGCGATTAATCACCCCCTCGGCAAGAACATGATTGGCGCATTCCATCAGCCGCGTCGGGTGATCGCCGACCTCGATACGCTGGACACCTTGCCGCAGCGCGAACTGGTTGCCGGGCTTGCGGAAGTCATTAAGTACGGACCGATTGCCGATTCGGCTTTCTTCGAATGGACGGAAGCCAACATCGGACTCCTCCTCGAACGAGACAAGTCTGCGCTGGCTTACGCGGTGACACGCTCCTGCCGGATCAAGGCATCCGTCGTGATCGCGGACGAGCGTGAATCGGGTCAGCGCGCGATCTTGAACTTCGGTCATACCTTCGGCCATGCGATCGAGGCAGGGCTCGGCTATGGCAGCTGGCTGCACGGCGAGGCCGTCGGTTGCGGAATGGTCCTGGCCGCAGAGTTGTCGGCGCGCCTTGGCCTGATCGACGATGCCTATGCGGCCCGCGTCAAGCGCCTTGTCGAACGCGCCGGCTTGCCGGTTCAGGCACCGCCCGAGCTGAGCACCGAACGATTCGTCAGTCTGATGCGTCTGGACAAGAAATCCGACGGCGGCTCGCTGCGATTCGTGCTTCTGGAGGAAGGCGGCAAGGCCGGTCTCCGTCCGGTTCCGCTCGGCATCGTTTCGGAGGTGGTCGAGGCGCATCGGCAGCGGTCCTGAACCTTCATCGAGCCTCCCGCCGTATGTTGGCGATGGGCCGCGGCCGGAAGCCGTCCGCGCCAAGGTCCTGGGGGTTTCGTCGAAGACAGACGCGCGGGAATCGCGAGGCACGATTGCTGCACTGCGGTATTCTCTTGGGTCGAGCATCCAGACCGCGAGAAAGCCATGAGTCAGTCCCGTTCCGGAATGCGCGCGCCCGATACCGCCTCGCCGGAAGAGATTCTGAGCGCTCGCCAGTCCGGCCTTTATGACCCGACTCGTGAGCACGACGCCTGCGGGGTCGGATTCGTCGCTCATATCGCAGGGCACAAATCCCACGGCATCGTCCAGCAGGGACTGAAGATCCTCGAAAATCTCGACCATCGGGGCGCGGTCGGAGCCGATCCGCTGATGGGTGACGGAGCCGGCATCCTGATCCAGATTCCGGATGATTTCTATCGTGCCGAGATGGCGGCTCTGGGCGTCGCGTTGCCCGCGCCGGGTGAGTTCGGCGTCGGGATGGTGTTCCTGCCGAAGGAGCATGCGTCGCGGCTGGCCTGTGTCCAGGCGCTCGAGCGCGCGGTGCGGGCAGAAGGACAGGTCGTCCTCGGCTGGCGCGACGTGCCGGTCGACACCGAAATGCCGATGTCGCCTGCGGTGCGCGCAAAGGAGCCGGTGCTGCGCCAGATCTTCATCGGCCGCGGCCCCGAGCTGATCGTGCCCGATGCGCTGGAGCGCAAGCTCTACGTGATCCGCAAGACCGCATCGAGCGCGATCCAGGCCCTGAAGCTGACGCACAGCCGCGAGTACTACGTGCCGAGCATGAGTTGCCGGACGGTGATCTACAAGGGCCTGCTGCTCGCCGACCAGGTCGGCAAGTACTACAAGGACCTCGCCGACCCGCGGCTCGTTTCGGCGCTAGCGCTCGTGCATCAGCGCTTCTCGACGAACACCTTCCCGGAATGGCCGCTGGCCCACCCGTACCGGATGGTCGCGCACAACGGCGAGATCAACACGGTCAAGGGCAACTTCA
>JBDTXV010000452.1:0-2648 GCA_040006015.1 Caldimonas sp. | reverse complement strand
CCTCCTCGCTCATGATGCGCTCGACGTTCTCGATCACGACGATCGCATCGTCGACGAGGATGCCGACCGCGAGCACCATCGCGAACATCGTCAGCACGTTGATCGAATAGCCGAACGCCTGCATCACGCCGAACGCGCCGAACAGCGCGACCGGCACGACGATGGTCGGGATCAGCGTGTAGCGCAGGCTCTGCAGGAACAGGTACATCACGAGGAAGACCAGGATCACCGCCTCGACCAGCGTCTCGACGACGCGGCCGATCGAGATCTTCACGAAGCGCGAGCTGTCGTACGGGATGTCGTACTTGACGCCCTGCGGGAAGTAGCGCGCGAGCTCGTCCATCCGCGTGCGCACGCGCTCCGCGGTCGCGAGCGCATTGCCGGTCGGCGAAAGTTGCACGCCGATGCCGGTCGACGGACGCCCGTTCAGGCGCGCCGAGGTGCCGTAGTTCTGGCCGCCGAGCTCGACCCGCGCGACGTCGGCGAGCTTGACCGTCGAGCCGTCGGTGTTCGCGCGCAGCACGATCTGGCCGAACTGCTCGACCGACGTCAACTGGCCGGCGACGACGACGGTCGCGCTGATCGGTTGGCCGCGCACGATCGGCAGGTCGCCGAGCGTGCCCGACGAGACCTGCGCGTTCTGCGCCCGGATCGCGGCGACGACGTCGGTCGTCGACAGGTTGAAGCCGACCAGCTTGGCCGGATCGATCCAGATCCGCATCGCGCGCTCGGTGCCGAACAGCTGCGCCTGGCCGACGCCGGGCAGGCGCTGGATCTCCGGCAGCACCGTGCGCGACGCATAGTCGCCGAGCGCGATCGGGTCGAACGCCGGATTCTCCGACGAGAGGATCGTGAACAGCAGGAAGTTCGAGCGCGCCTTGTCGACGCGCACGCCCTGCTGCGTCACCGCGGCCGGCAGGCGCGGCGCGGCCCGCGAAAGGCGGTTCTGCACGTCGACCTGGGCCAGGCTCGGGTCCGTGCCGGATTCGAACGTCAACGTCAGCGTGCCGACGCCGTTGGCCTGGCTGACCGACTCCATGTAGATCAGCCCGGGCGAGCCGTTCATCTCCTGCTCGATCACGCCGATCACGCTGTCCTCGAGCGTCTGCGCCGACGCGCCCGGATAGACCGCGGTCAGCACGATCGACGGCGGCGCGACGGTCGGGTACTGCGCGATCGGCAGCTGCTTGATCGCGACGCCGCCGAGCACGAGGATGAAGAGCGCGATCACCCACGCGAAGATCGGCCGGTCGATGAAGAACTGCGCCATCGCTCGATCCTCTTCAGCGCGCCGACGCGGCGCTCGCCGCGGCGGACGCGGCGGACGCGGCAGCCGGGGGGGGCGCCGCACTCGCCGGCCGGCCCGCCATCCCGTTCGACGGCGCCGCGCCGGCCGCGGGCGGCTGCCACGGCACCGGCTTGACCGGCGCGTTGCCGCGCAGCTTCTGGAAGCCGTCGACCATCACGAGCTCGCCGGCCGCGAGCCCTTCGAGGACGACCCAGTCGGCGCCGATCGCGGCGCCGATCTTGACCGGACGCGGCGCGACCTTGCCGTCAGCGCCGACGACCATCACGCTGTCGCCGGTCGAGCCGCGCGTCACGGCCTGCTGCGGCACGACGATGCCGTTGTCGGTCTCGGCCTGCTCGAGGCGCACGCGCACGTACATCCCCGGCAGCAGCACGCCCTTCGGATTCGGCACTTCGGCGCGCAGCGTGATCTGCCCCGACGTCGGATCGACGCTCAGATCGGTGAAGAGCAGCTTGCCCGGCAGGCCGTAGTCGCTGCCGTCCTCGAGCAGCACCTGCACGCTCGCCGAGCCGGGGCCGCTCGCCCGCTTGTACTTGCCGCTCTCGAGCGCACGGCGCAGCCTCAGCACGTCGGTGCTCGACTGCGTGAAGTTCACGTACATCGGATCGATCTGCTGCACCAGCGCGAGCGGCGTCGCCTCGCCCTGGCCGACGAGCGCGCCTTCGGTGACGAGCGCGCGGCCGATGCGCCCCGAGATTGGCGCGGTCACCGACGCGTAGCCGAGGTTGATCCGGCCGGTCTGGACCGCGGCCTTGGCGGCGGCGACGTCGGCCTCGGCCTGCTTCTGCGCGGCGACCGCGTTGATGTATTCCTGCTTGCTGATCGCGTTCGCTTCGAGCAGCGGCTTGTAGCGCTCGGCCTGCGCGGTCGCCTGCGTCAGGTTCGCCTGCGCCCGCGCGAGCGCGGCCTGCGTGCTGGCGAGCGTGGCCTGGTACGGCGCCGAATCGATCTGGAACAGCGGCTGCCCGGCCTTGACGTCGCTGCCTTCGGTGAAGAGGCGCTTCTGCAGGATGCCGGCGGCGCGAGCCCGCACCTGCGCGACGCGCGATGCCTCGAGCCGGCCGGGCAGCTCGGTCGTCAGGCCCAGCGGCCGCGGCGCGACCGTGATGACGCCGACCTCGGCCGGCGGCGGCGCGGCGCCGCCGGGTCCGGCCGCGCCGGGCACCGCGCCCTGCTGGCCGCAGCCGGCGAGCGCGGCGGCGAGCGCGAGTGCGACGAGCGCCACGTCACGCGGACCGAAGGCCGACCTCGTCATGACGTTCTTCGACGCGGACATGCAGCAACCCTTCGCGGAAAATAGTGTGTCCCGCAGCGGCGGCGGGCGGATCGAGGGGTCCGG
>JBDTXV010000451.1:0-2652 GCA_040006015.1 Caldimonas sp. | reverse complement strand
GCTGCCGGCGTTCTATCACCGGCCGACGACGATCGACGAGATCGTCGACGACACGGTCGAGCGCGTGCTCGCGCTGCTCGGCATCGAGGGCGCCGCGCCCAAGGCCTGGTCGGGCCTGTAGCGCCGGCCGCGTCAAGCCGCGCCGAGCTCCCAGGCGCGGCGCGCGCCGAAGACGGCGTTCGGATACTCGGGCCGGCCGCGGCTGCCGTTGTAGCGGCCGAGCGCCATGTACAGGTCGCCGCGCTCGCGGTCGAGGTAGTGGCGCAGGATGACGCAGCCGAAGCGCAGGTTGGTCTGCATGTGGAACAGGCGGCCGACGTCGCCGTTGCCGATCAGGCGCATCCAGAACGGCATCACCTGGGTGTAGCCGCGCGCGCCGGCGATCGAGATCGCGTACTTGCGAAATCCGCTTTCCACCTGGACGAGGCCGAGCAGGAGCGCCGGCTCGAGGCCCGACCGCTTGCTCTCGTACCAGAGCGTCTGCAGGAACTCGACCCGCGTGACGAGCTCGGTCTTCTGCCTGCGCAGGCGGTCGCTCATCGCGCCGAGCCAGCGCAGGTAGGCGAGCCGGTCGTCGATGTTAGTGAAGCTCGGCTTCGGCGGCGCCGCGTCGGCGACCGCCGCCGCGAGCGCGGTCCGAACGGCGTCGGCGAGCGGCTCCTCGGCCTGCGCGCCGGCGCAGGCGAAGCGCGGCCACGCCGCCGTCGCCGGAGCGAAGACCGCCGCCGCGACGAGCCTCCGCCGCCCTCTCCCGTCGCGGGAGAGCTCGTCGGTCATGCGCTGAGCTTGCCCTTCAGGAAGGCCAGCGCTTGGGTCGCCGGCACGATCGTCGCGGCCGCATCGCGGCGCCCCTGGTACTCGAGCTCGCCGGCCTTGAGGCCGCGGTCGGACAGAACGATCCGATGCGGCACGCCGATCAGCTCCCAGTCGGCGAACATCGCGCCGGGGCGCTCGCCGCGGTCGTCGAGGAGGACGTCGATGCCCGCTTCGTCGAGAGACGCGTGCAGCGAGTCGGCGGCTTCGCGAACGGCCGGCGACCGGTCGTAGCCGATCGGGCAGACGACGACCGCGAACGGCGCGATCGCCTGCGGCCAGATCATGCCGCGCGGGTCGTGGTTCTGCTCGATCGCGGCGCCGACGATGCGGGTGATGCCGATGCCGTAGCAGCCCATCTGCAGCAACTGCGGCTGGCCCTTCTCGTCGAGGAAGGTCGCGTTCATGCTCTGGCTGTAGTAGGAGCCGAGCAGGAAGACGTGGCCGACTTCGATGCCGCGCTGGATCTGCAGCACGCCCTTGCCGTCGGGCGAAGAATCGCCGGCGACGGCATTGCGGATGTCGGCGACGACCTCGGGCTCGGCGAGGTCGCGGCCCCAGTTGACACCGGTGTAGTGGGAGCCTTCCTCGTTCGCGCCCGAGACGAAGTCGCTCATCGCCGCGACGGCACGATCGACGATCAGGCGCGGCGGCTGCTTCGCCCCGATCGGGCCCAGGTAGCCCGCCTTGCAGCAGAAGGTCGACTCGATCTCGGCCGCGGTCGCGAAGCGAAAGCCGCGCTCGAGGCCGGGCACCTTGCCGGCCTTGATCTCGTTGAGCGAGTGGTCGCCGCGAACGAGCAGCAGCCAGATCGTCGGCTCGGGCGGCGCCGGCGCATCGTCGGCGGGATCGGTCGCGAGGACGAGCGACTTCACGGTCTGCGCGAGCGGCAGGTCGAGGAACGCGGCAACGTCCTCGCACGTGCTCTTGCCGGGGGTCGGCGTTTTCGCGAGCGACCGGGTCGGCGCGCGCCGCGGCTCGCTGGGCGCCATCGCCTCGGCGAGCTCGATGTTGGCCGCGTAGTCCGAGCTCGTGCTGTAGACGACCTGGTCCTCGCCGGTGTCGGCGATCACCTGGAATTCGTGCGAGCGGATGCCGCCGATCGTTCCGTTGTCGGCGGCGACGGCGCGAAAGACCAGGCCCATCCGCTCGAAGATACGCACGTAGGCGGCGTACATCTGGTCGTAGCTCGTCCGCGCCGCGTCGAGGTCGCGGTCGAACGAGTAGGCGTCCTTCATCGTGAACTCGCGCCCGCGCATCAGCCCGAAGCGCGGCCGCCGCTCGTCTCTGAACTTGGTCTGGATGTGATAGAAATTCTTCGGCAGCGCGCGGTAGCTGCGCAGCTCCTGGCGGGCGATGTCGGTGATGACCTCCTCGCTGGTCGGCTGGATGACGAAGTCGCGCTCGTGGCGGTCCTTGACGCGCATCAGCTCGGGGCCGTACTTCTGGAAGCGCCCCGATTCCTGCCAGAGCTCGGCTGGCTGCACGACCGGCATCAGCAGCTCGACGGCGCCGGCGCGGTTCATCTCCTCGCGAACGATCGTCTCGATCTTGCGGATGACGCGCAGGCCCA
Source organism: Caldimonas sp. (assembly GCA_040006015.1). GTDB lineage: Bacteria > Pseudomonadota > Gammaproteobacteria > Burkholderiales > Burkholderiaceae_C > Schlegelella_A. The sequence continues at coordinate 266 of JBDTXV010000451.1, read as the reverse complement.
TCGGCATGTACGTGTAGATGCCGGCCGACAGACGCTTGATGAAGCCTGCGCGCAGCATGAGCTGGTGGCTCACGACCTCGGCGTCGGCGGGGGCTTCCTTGAGCGTCGAGACGAAGAAATGGCTGGCTCTCATCGGCGTGGCGTTGGCGCTGGCTGCGCTCGCGAGGCGCCGCGAAGCCGGCGAGCGCCGGTCGGCAAGGCGTGCGAGGGGTTGAATCGCGTCATGCCGGTGCAATAATCGGTCAACGCAAGAATCGAGGTTGATT
>JBDTXV010000450.1:0-2654 GCA_040006015.1 Caldimonas sp. | reverse complement strand
CTTCGCCGACCGCCGCAACGGCGCCTACGGCGTGCACTGCGCCGACATCGGCTGAGGCGCGCCCGCGCGATGTCGGGCGGCGCCTCGCGCTAACGCCCGCGCGCCGGCGGCAGATCCGTGCAGGCGCCTTCGAAGGCCTCGGCCGCGAGGCCGATCGTTTCGCCGAGCGTCGGATGCGGATGGATCGTCCTGCCGATGTCGACCGCATCGGCGCCCATCTCGATCGCCAGCGCGATCTCGCCGATCATGTCGCCGGCATGCGTGCCGACGATGCCGCCGCCGACGATCGCATGCGTCTCCTCGCTGAAGAGCAGCTTCGTGAAGCCTTCGTCGCGGCCGTTCGCGATCGCGCGCCCCGACGCGTTCCACGGGAACAGGCCCTTCTTGACTTTCAGGCCCTGCGCCTTCGCCTCGTCCTCGGTGACGCCGACCCAGGCGACCTCCGGATCGGTGTAGGCGACGCTCGGGATCACGCGCGCATCGAACGCGGACTTCTGCAGCTTCGCGTCGCCGAGCTGCTCGCCGGCGGCGACTTCGGCCGCGACATGGCCCTCGTGCGTCGCCTTGTGCGCGAGCATCGGCTGGCCGACGATGTCGCCGATCGCGAAGATGTGGCGCACGTTGGTGCGCATCTGGATGTCGACCGGGATGAAGCCGCGCTCGCCGACCGCGATGCCGGCGTTCTCGGCGCCGATGCGCTTGCCGTTCGGCACGCGGCCGACGGCCTGCAGCACCAGATCGTAGAGCTGCGGCTCCGGTGCGCCCTCGCCTTCGAACTTGACGAGGATGCCGTTCGGCCGCGCCTCGCCGCCGACCGTCTTCGTCTTCAGCATGATGCGGTCGAAGCGCGGCGCGTTCATCTTCTGCCAGACCTTGACGAGGTCGCGGTCGGCGCCCTGCATCAGGCCGTCGAGCATCTCGACCACGTCGAGGCGCGCACCGAGCGTCGAGTAGACCGTGCCCATTTCCAGCCCGATGATGCCGCCGCCGACGATCAGCATGCGCTTCGGGCTCTGGCGCAATTCGAGCGCGCCGGTCGAAGTCACGACACGCGGGTCGTCTTTCGGCAGGAACGGCAGCTTCACCGCTTCGGAACCGGCCGCGATGATGGCCTGCTTGAACTTGATCGTCTGCTTGCCGCCCTTCGCGAGGTCAACACCGATGTGGAACGGGTCGAGGAACTCGGCCGTGCCCTGCACCACCGTGACCTTGCGCATCTTCGCCATCGCGGCGAGACCGCCGGTCAGCTTGCCGACCACCTTTTCCTTGTGCGCGCGCAGCTTCGCGAGATCGACCGCCGGCTCGGCATAGGTGACGCCCATCGCGCCGAAGTGCCGGACCTCGTCCATAACCGATGCGACATGCAGCAGCGCCTTCGACGGAATGCAGCCGACGTTCAGGCAGACACCGCCGAGGGTCGGAAAGCGCTCGACCAGCACCGTCTTCAGGCCGAGGTCGGCGGCGCGAAACGCCGCCGAATAGCCGCCGGGACCGGCGCCGAGCACGAGCATGTCGCATTCGATATCGGCGGCGCCGACCGGAGCTGCGGCCGGGCCTGCGGCAGGCGCTGCAGCGCGTCCCGCCGCCGCGGCCGGTGCCGCCGCCTCGCTCGACAGCGCCGCCGGTGCAGCTCCGTTCGAGCTCGCAGCCGGTGCCGCCGCGGCCTTTGCGCCGGCGCCGTCCGGCGCACCGGCGGCTTCGAGCGACAGGATCACCGAGCCTTCCTTGACGGTGTCGCCGAGCTTCAGCTTGACGTCCTTGACGACGCCGCCATGCGACGACGGAATCTCCATCGACGCCTTGTCGCTCTCGACGGTGATCAGCGACTGCTCGACCTTGATGGTGTCGCCCGTCTTGACCAGCAGCTCGATCACCGAGACGCCCTCGAAGTCGCCGATGTCCGGAACCTTGATGTCGATCAGTGCCATCGCGCGCCCCTCACAGCAGGACGCGGCGGAAGTCCGCCAGGATCTGGCCGAGGTACGCGTTGAAGCGTGCCGCCGAGGCGCCGTCGATCACGCGGTGATCCCAGCTCAGGCTGAGCGGCAGCATCAGCCGCGGCTCGAACGCCTTGCCATCCCAGACCGGCTCGGTCGCGCTCTTGCAGACGCCGAGGATCGCGACCTCCGGCGCGTTGATGATCGGCGTGAAGTAGCGTCCGCCGATGCCGCCGAGCGACGAGATCGAGAAGCAGCCGCCGCTCATCTCGGTCGGCGAAAGCTTGCCCTCGCGCGCCTTCTTCGCGAGCTCGCTCATCTCCTGCGAAATCTGCAGCACGCCCTTCTTGTCGCAATCCTTGATCACCGGGACCATCAGCCCGTTCGGCGTGTCGGCGGCGAAGCCGATGTGGAAGTACTGCTTCAGCACGAGTTGCTCGCCGTCGAGCGACGCGTTGAACCCGGGGAACTTCTTCAGCGCCGCGACCGAGGCCTTGATCAGGAACGCGAGCATCGTGACCTTGACGCCGGACTTCTCGTTCTCCTTGTTGGTCGCGACGCGGAAGGCCTCGAGATCGGTGATGTCGGCATCGTCGTGATTCGTGACGTGCGGTATCAGGACCCAGTTGCGGTGCAGGTTCGCGCCGCTGATCTTCTTGATTCGCGACAAGTCCTTGCGCTCGACCGGACCGAACTGCGCGAAGTCGACCTGCGGCC
>JBDTXV010000449.1:0-2661 GCA_040006015.1 Caldimonas sp. | reverse complement strand
CCTTCAGGATCGAACCTGCACCGAAGCTGTCATCAGCTCGCACCGCTTGAATACCTGCGTCCAAGATCGCCTGGTAGTAGATCTGCTGGTAGTACTCGTCCCAATGCCCACCAAAGGGCATGATGAAGAAGCATGATTCAGTCGTGGACTTGGCCTTCGGCGGCGCGGAAACCTCGGTCGTTTGCTGTTGGGCCCTAGCTAAGGCACAAGGCGCGATAGCTCCGTCCGATTGTGCGGCCTAACAAGTTCGGGTACGCGGTGGCGGAGGACGCCGATCCCGGGCTCCCCGAATTGGTAGTTCTGTCGCGGGCGGCGCGGCCGGAGTGCGCAGAAGCAGTCACTCGTGACCGCCAGCTCTTGGCCGAGCCGCAACGGCAGCTGCAATGCGCGTGTGAAACGCGCCTCACCGACAGGACCCAATCATCGGATCGGACGATCAATACGCATCGCGAGCGCCGTTGAGATGTTCAGACCGAGCACTTCGGCTGTCTTGAGATTGATCGCCAGCTCTACCTTGGCCGGCAGCTCGACGGGCAATTGGGCCGGCGATGCCCCCTTCAATATCTTGTCCACGTAGGACGCTAACCGTCTGTAGGCATCGCGAACTCGGGCCCGTACGTGGCCAGGTTGCCGCTTTCGGCAAAGGCGACCCAACCCGATATCGCGGGAATTCCCGTCTGCGCGGTAAACGCGGCGATGCGCTTGCTATACGTCATCGTGCCCGCATCGGGAAAGACGACGATCGCCTCGCAGTGTGCCTGCTGAATTCGCGCGAGTGCGGGCTCGAGCTCACCTTGATCGCGGACCGGGAAATACTCAAGCACCAGCTTCAGAGGTTGCGCAGACGCCTGCGATGCCCGCCGTTCAGCCTCTTCCCCTGGATGCGCCGGATTAGCGAGGATGGCAACGCGCTTCAGATTCGGAATGAGCTCCTTCAGGAGTTCCATGCGCTTTGCGGTCAAATCCAGCGAAAGCATCGACATGCCGGTGAAGCGACCGCCTGGCCGGGCGTAGCTGTCGACCAGCTTTGCCAGCACCGGGTCGCCGCTGAATGCGAAGACGATAGGCGTCGAGCCGCCGGCCCGACGCAGGGCAAGATCGGCGCGGGTTTAGGCGACGATCACGTTCGGCTTCCAGCGCACGATGTCGATCGCGTAGCGGTCCAGCCGCTCGTCGACACCATCGCCCCAGCGCACCTCGATGAGGACATTGCGGCCCTCGTCGTAGCCGAGTTCATGAAGACCGCTGCGGAACGCGTCGTACATCGGGCGACCGCTCGACTCGGACTCGGGCGAAAGGTAGCCGATCCCACATGTCGTAGGCGATTGCGCAAAAGCGGGAGTGATCGACCCGAGCGAGAAGCTGCCGAACAGCATTAGCGCGATTCTTCGGCTCATCGGCTCGGCTCACTAAAGCTCAGGTCGCGTCAATAAGTGTACTCGTCGTCACCACGACGATCCTGCGAATACGCGAGCGAGGCACTCTGTTTTGCGATTCCTCTGACGGCGATCAGAATGCATGGTCCAGGACTGGGAGCATTCCGAATGTCCGACATCGATTCGCTGCTCGCCGCGCTCGGGCTCGAGCGCTACCGCGAAGCATTCGCCAGCAACGATATCGACCTGAGCGTCGCGCCGGAGCTGACCGAGCATGACCTGGAAAAGCTAGGGCTGTCGCTCGGCCACCGACGCAAGTTCATGGCCGGGGCCGCGAAGTTGCGTTCATCGCCTGACGTCGCGGCTGACGCGGGGGTCCTGCCCCCACAGGCGCAGCAGGTCCAGCGCCGCCAGGTCACAGTGGTTTTCACGGATCTCGTGGGATCGACCGCCCTCGCTTCCCAGCTCGACCCCGAGGATCTGGAGAAGTTGTTGCGCAGTTATCGGGATGCCTGCGCGGCCGTCATAGCCAAGTTCGACGGGTACGTCGCCCAGTACCTCGGCGACGGCGTGCTTTCGTATTTCGGCTTTCCGCACGCGCAGGAACAGTCGGCAGAACGCGCGATCCGCTCGGCGCTGGAGATCGTGGCTGCGGTCGCGCGGCTGAAGCGTGCCGACGGTCAGCCGCTGCAGGCACGTGTCGGCGTGGCGACCGGCATGGTTGTCAGTCAGGTCGGCGGCGAGGAGCGGGAGCAGACCGTTGTCGGCGAGACGCCAAACCTCGCTGCCCGGCTCCAGGCACTCGCCGAGCCCGGCAGCGTGCTGGTCGGCCCGGTTACACGGCAGCTCACCGGCGACTTCTTCGAGTACGTGTCGGCCGGCGAACACTCCCTGAAGGGTTTTGATGCGCCGGTCACCGTCTGGGAGGTGCGACGAGAACTCAACGTGCAAAGCCGTTTCGCCGCCGCGCACAGCGCTTTTTCCGGGCCGATCGTCGCTCGCGAACGCGAGCAGGCGTTTCTTCTCGATTCATGGCAGCGCGCGGCGCAGGGTAGCGGTCATCTGGTTCTGCTCGGCGGCGAAGCCGGAATGGGCAAGTCGCGCTTGCTCGAAGCGCTCGTCGAAGGCGTACGAGCCACACCGCATCGGCTGCTCCGCTGTCAGTGCTCGCCCTACCACCTTAACAGCGCGTTGTACCCATTGATCCAGTTGCTGCGACACGAGGCCGCCATTGAACCGGAGCGCAGCCTCGATGAAAATCTGCACAGCCTCGAAGTCCTGCTGT
>JBDTXV010000448.1:0-2672 GCA_040006015.1 Caldimonas sp. | reverse complement strand
CTGCATGTACGACCGCTCGGCGACGATCTTGTTGTTGTAGATGTCGGAGGCGACCGCACCGGACTTGGCGCGACGGACGCTCTCGATGTCGCTGTTCCACAGCGCCGCGAGGTACTCCGCGTCCACCGTCGGCGCCGCGTACTTGGCCGCGCTGAAGGCCGAGCCGTTGTAGCCGGCGTAGATCGAATCGCCGTAGGCCACCAGGCGATATTTGGTCGAGGTGCCGGCCCGGTCGATGGTCCACGAGACGTTCTGGGTCAGCGTGTTGGCCGTCGCCTCCGAACCGAGGAACAGAAGAAGGAGCGCGGGCAGCAGCGCTCGCAAAGCGGCACGGAATCCGGAGCTCATGATCGACTCTCCTATCGTCGAGCCAGTGTGGCCGAAAACGAGTTGTCGGCCAATGGGGCCGAGTTCAGGAGAATCCCTCGGTTCGTCGCCCCCCAGCCAAGGGATCACGACGCCGCCGTGCCTTGTCTACGCCGGACCGCGATGAAGCGTTATCGATGTGGGGGTGCACATCGATGAACGATCAAACGGTCCAGTCTCGCTATGACTTGCGTTTCGAGTCTCTCGTCACGCCTGGATTCGCGTTCGAGTTTCCGTGCGATGCCGACGGTCACGTGAACATGGATGCACTGACCGACACGGTCCGCGAAAACTACCTTTACGCGCGCACCGTGGTCGGTCGCGAATATGCCCTTCCGATCGTGATCGGCGCCGTTGCGTTAACCGACGGAACCGCATCGGTGCTGCGGCCCGTCTCGACCCCTGATTCAAGGGATGCCACGTTTGCCGGCCGAGACAGATGATTTGCCGGACGCGCAAGCGGAGGCAACGTGCAGCTGATCGAACGAAACGAAGGGGATTACAGGATTCTGGCGCGGGCCGTGATGGGGCCGAGCGGCCGGGGTTATGTCGCTGCCGTCACCGTGCAACGCATACGCGGGATCGCGGACGCGCCGCGCGATGCATACCATGACGACAGCCTGGCCGGCGGCTATGCGTGGCCTTCCGCGCAGGCGGCTCGTCTTTATGCGCTCGCGAAGGCCCACGAAGTGATACGCGAAGAGTCGTTCCGGTTGTCCTGCTGAACGTGCCCGGGGCTTGCGCAATGACTGAATTCAAGAAACCGCCGATCGAGCCGCGCAAGGTCTGGCGCATCACCAGCACAGCGCCGCAGGGCGAATTCGTGACCGTCGGCGCGACGACCTCGTCGTCGACCGCGGCCAACGTGCCCGCGCTCCATGAACACGGCGACGATCTCTCGGTGCGGCGCAAGGCGGTCCGTTACTGGCGCGCCTCTTCCTACGATTTGCTTACCGGCCTCGACGTCAAGGACTTCTCGGACACTGTGCCGAACGAAATCCTCGACGAGCTGTTCAAGCCGTAGCTCGAGCGCTCGCCGCGTCCCGCGCATGCGGCTCACGCAAGCGGCTCTGCGTCGCGAAACGGCACCGACAGGAACGGCAGGACCTGCGCGAGCAGCGCCTCGGGCGCTTCCTCGGCGATGTAGTGTCCGCACGGCAATGCCTCTCCCTTCACATCGCGGGCGACGCGCTGCCATTCATCGAGCGGCTTGAAGCAGCGGTGGACGACGCCCTGCTCGCCCCACAGCGCCAACAGCGGCATCTGCAGCAACCGGCCTGCAGCGCGATCGGCTCGGTCGTGCTCGAGATCGATTCCGGCCGCGGCCCGGTAGTCCTCGCACATCCCGTGCGCGGCACCCGGCTGTGCGATGCAACGCTGGTATTCCGAAAAGGCCCGTGGATCGAATGGCGACAGGCCGCCGCTGCGTCGGCCCATCACGTCACGAAGGTAGGCCGCGGGATCCGCCTCGATCAGCCGTTCCGGCAACGGAGCCGGCTGGATCAGGAAGAACCAGTGCCAGTAGCTTCGAGCGAATGCTTCGGTGGTCTGTTCGTACATCGCGAGCGTCGGGGCGATGTCCAGCAGCACCAGGCGTCTGACCGCGTCGGGATGATCGGCGGCGAGACGGTGGGCGACGCGTCCGCCGCGATCGTGCGCCAGCACGTCGAATCGATCGAAGCCGAGACTGTTCATCAGCGCAATCTGATCTTGCGCCATCGCACGCTTCGAATAGTTCGCGTGCCCGGCCTCGCCGGCGGGCTTGGACGAATCGCCGTAGCCGCGCAGGTCTGCAGCGACGAGTGTGTGCTGCTGCGCGAGTCGCGGAGCCACACGGTGCCAGATCGCGCGGGTCTGCGGATGGCCGTGGAGCAGCAGCAAAGGCGAGCCCGAGCCGCCGACGGAGACGGCGATCTCGACACCGCGACCGACATCGACGCCTCGCTGCGCGAAGCCCGGAAACAATGCGGACGTGGACGGACTGACGGCCATGTCTCCTCGCGCCTCTATGACTTCAGTAGCTCGGCGCCGGGCGCGGTCATGCTCGGCGTGAATTCGGTGATCTCGAGCGTTGCGGCCCGGTGGACGACGAAAGGATCCGTTGCGAGCGCCTGTTCGAGCTCTGCCCGATTGCCGCCGCGAGCCAGGATCACGCCGCCGACTCTCGGCACCTTGCGCCCCGATGCGATGAAGAGGCCCGTCTTGTAATGCCTGCGCAGCCAGGCGACGTGGCCGGCCATCAGCGCGTCGATCTCTTCGATCGGCTTGATGTAGCTGAGCATGACGATGAACATCGGCTGATCTTC
>JBDTXV010000447.1:0-2673 GCA_040006015.1 Caldimonas sp. | reverse complement strand
CGTCCTTGTCGAACTGGCTGACCGCGCTGTCGCTGCCCGGCTGCATGTAGAGCGGACAGAAATCGGTGATCTTGCCCGGCGCGATCAGCACGCCGCCGGCGTGCATGCCGACATTGCGGACGATCCCTTCGACGCGCTCGGCCATCGCGAGCAGCTCGGCGACCTCCTCCTCGTTCTTCTCGCGCTGTTCGATCTCGGGCGCTTCGCGACGCGCATAGATCACGCTGTTGTCCGGCACCGCCGGCGGGCGCCGCAAGGTCACGGTCTTGCCGGGCGGCGCCGGCACCAGCTTCGCGACGCTGTCGACGTGGCCGTAGCTCATCCCGAGCACGCGGCCGACGTCGCGGAGCGCCGCCTTCGCGGCCATCGTGCCGAACGTCGCGATCTGGCTGACCGCATCGCGGCCGTACTTCTGCTTGACGTAGTCGATCACGCGATCGCGATTGGCCTGGCAAAAGTCGATGTCGAAGTCCGGCATCGAGACCCGTTCCGGATTCAGGAAGCGTTCGAAAAGCAGGTTGTAGCGCAGCGGATCGAGGCCGGTGACATTGAGCGAATAGGCGACCAGCGAGCCGGCGCCCGAGCCGCGGCCGGGGCCGACGGGACAACCGTTGCGCTGGGCCCAGTTGATGAAGTCGGCGACGATCAGGAAGTAGCCGGGGAAGCCCATCTTCAGGATCGTCTCGATCTCGAACTCGAGCCGCTCGACATAGCGCGGCCGCTCGGCGTCGCGCAGCGCCGTGTCGGCGTAGAGCTGGGCGAGGCGCGCCTCGAGTCCTTCGTGCGACGCGACCCGGAAGTATTCGGCCATCGGCACGCGAACGCCGTCGACGCTCGGCGTCTCGAAGTCGGGCAACTGCGGCTTGCCGAGCACCAGTGTCAGATTGCAGCGCTTCGCGATCTCGACGCTGTTGCGCACCGCGCTCGGCAGATCGGCGAACAGCGCCTCCATTTGCGCCTGCGTCTTGAAATACTGCTCGCGACCGAAACGCCGGACGCGACGCGGATTCGCGAGCATTTCGCCTTCGGCGACGCAGACCCGTGCTTCGTGCGCTTCGTAGTCGTCGGCGCTCAGGAACTGCACCGGCTGCGTGGCGACGACCGGCAGGCGCAGCGCCGCCGCGAGGCGCACCGTCGCTGCGACCTGCGCGTCGTCGCTCGGCAGGCCGGCGCGCTGCAGCTCGAGGTAGTAGCGCTTCGGATAAAGCGCAGCAAAGCGGCGCGCGAGCGCTTCGGCGCGGTTGCCGTCGCCGCCGAGCAGGGCCTGCCCGACCGCGCCGTACCCGGCACCGGAGAGCGCGATCAAGCCCGCGCTCAGCTCGGCGAGCCAGTCCCACTGCACCCAGGCCTGGCCGCGCGGCCCGTTGCGCAGCCAGCTGCGCGACAGCAGCTCGCACAGGTTCAGGTAGCCCTCGCGGCTTTGCGCGAGCAGCACGAGCCGGCTCGCCGATTTCTCGCCCGCTTCGGGCTCGAGCCAAAGGTCGGCGCCGATGATCGGCTTGATGCCGGCGCGCCGCGCCGCGCTGTAGAGCTTGACCGCGCCGAACAGGTTCGAGAGATCGGTGATCGCGAGCGCGCCCTGCCGATCGGCGGCCGCGGCCGCCACGGCGTCGTCGATGCGCAGCGTTCCGTCGACGACCGAGTACTCGGTGTGCGTGCGCAGATGTACGAAGGCCATCGATCCATTTTAGGGAGTCGACGCTGCGCCGATCCGCGTCGCGAACGCGGAATTTCGGCGTATAGGAAGCGGGGAATGGCGAGGTCAGGAAGGGCCGAATCGCGCGGCGGGAAGGCGCCGCGGCCGGCGCCCGCTGCGACAAGTCCATTGCGACGGCGGGGTGTAACCGGGCATCGGCTACCCTGTGCCGCTTCACCCGACCGCGGACGCATCGCCATCATGAATCCATCGCTGCCTTCGAAGCCGGCCCCGGCGAGCGAACGGAGTGCGCTCGGCGCGCGCTACTCTGCGGTGCGCGCGCAGACGCTGGCGCTCGCGGCGCCGCTGACGGCCGAAGATTGCCAGGTCCAGTCGATGCCCGACGCGAGCCCGACGAAGTGGCACCTCGCGCATGTCACGTGGTTCTTCGAGACCTTCGTGCTCGAGCGCTTCGAACCCGGCTTCGTCGCGTTCGATCCGGCGTTCCGGGCGCTGTTCAACAGTTACTACCAAGGGGTCGGCGAACGTCACCCGCGGCCGCAGCGCGGAATGATCACACGGCCGACCCTCGACGAGGTCGAGCGCTATCGGCGCAACGTCGACGAGCGGATGCAGGCGCTGCTGAGCGGGTCCGCGCCCGATGCCGAACGCGATGCGATCGTCACGCTCGGGCTGCATCACGAGCAGCAGCATCAGGAGCTGCTGCTGACCGACATCAAGCACGCGCTGAGCCTGAACCCGCAGGCGGCGGCGTATGCGCGGCGCTGGCCGATGACAACGGTGCAGCCGCAGGCGCTGCGCTGGTTCCGCTACGAAGGCGGACTCGCCGATCACGGTCACGACGCGGTGCTCGACGGCGTCTTCTGCTTCGACAACGAGACGCCGCTGCATCGCACTTACATCGCGCCGTTCGAGCTCGCGTCGCGCCCCGTCAGCTACGGCGACTACCTCGACTTCGTCGACGACGGCGGCTATCGGCGGCCCGAGCTGTGGCTGTCGATGGGCTGGGACTGGGT
>JBDTXV010000446.1:0-2678 GCA_040006015.1 Caldimonas sp. | reverse complement strand
GCGGACGCCGCCAAACACTGACGTTTCGGGTCGCGTCGCTCCCGACGCGATGGCCTCTACCCGCCGTCCCCAACCGGATGGAGAGCGCTCGATCCCCCCCGTTGTCTCCTCTCGGTCGAAGTGCTCGAATTCGAGTTCATCGAGCGGGAGGCAACATGCTTGAATTCCTTCGTGCACTGCGAGCGACTCGCGGTTTCGAGGTGCGGCTGCCGGGGCTGGTGCTGGCGTTCCTGATCGCCGAGGTGTTCTACAAGTTTCACAGCTTCGCGCTCGAGTGCGGCGCGTTCCTCGTGACCTGGCTCGCGATCGACATCGTCGTCGATCGCGTCGCGGCGCTGCTGCGCGGCCGCCCGGTATCGCGCCGATAGGCGCTCGCGCCCGCCCGGCGCCGGACCCTGGTTCCGCGACGCGCAGCGAAAGTTTTCGCCGCGTGCATGCGCGGCAGCGGTCTCGAACGCTGGCAAGGAGAAACATCATGGCAACGACCAGGTCGGCAACGCAAACCGATGCGCCGGCGACGCCGAGCGGCGACGTCAGCGGCAGCACCACCGTTTCGCCGGGCCCGAGCAAGCGCTCCGCGAGCGGCAAGCCCGGGCCGCGCCTGTCGCATCACAAGGGGCGCGCGGCGTGGTTCCGCGCGCGCGTGACATGGCCGTTGCGCGAGGCGAACGCGATCGCGCTCGCGGTCGAGCGCGGCAAGGCGGCGCGCAAGCTCGCCGCGATGCCGGGCGCGAAGAAATGGGCCCTCACCGGGCCGACCAACATCGGCGGGCGCTGCACCGCGCTGGTCTGCGACCCGGCCGATCCGAACATCGTCTGGGTCGGCGCCGCCGGCGGCGGCGTCTGGAAAAGCAGCGACGCGGGCGGCACCTGGCGGCAGAGCTGGGCCGTGCGCGCGCCGCTGCAGATCGGCTCGCTGGCGCTCGATCCCGGCGATGCGCAGGTCGTTTACTGCGGCACCGGCGAGGCCAACATGTCGGCGGACTCGTATCCGGGTGACGGCATTTATCGCTCGGCCGACGGCGGCTAGACCAGGCGCCGTCTCGCGTCGTCGGCGAAGGGAGCGGTGCCGCCGCGCATCGGCGTGATCGCGGTGGATCCGTTCGAGCCGAAGCACATCCTGCTCGGCGGCATCGGCTTCGGCCGCCTGTCGGCGAGCAACGACAGCGGCGGGCTGTACCAGTCGACCGATCGCGGCGCGAGCTGGAAGCGTCTCGACCCGGGCGCCGGCGGCAATCACTGGTGCCATTCGATCGTCTTCGATCCGGCCCAGGCCGGCCGCGTCTACGCGACGATCACCGCGCAGGGCGCGGCGAGCGGCATCTATCGCTCCGAGACGACAGCGGCGCGAGCTGGGCCCATCTGCTGAAAGGGCTGCCGCCGTCGGATCGGATGGGCCGCGCGTCGCTTGCGCTTGCGCCGTCGAATCCGAAGATCCTCTATGCGCTGGTTGCCGACGAGCACAGCGACAACGCCGACCTCGCGCTCGGTCTCTTCAAGACTACGAACAGCGGCGTGTCGTGGGTCGATGTCGCCGGCAGCCACTTCAAGTCGGAAGGCCAGATCGGCTACGGCAACGCGATCGCGGTGCATCCGCTCGATCCGAAGCAGGTGATCTGCGGCGGCGTCGATCTGCACGTGACGACCGACGGCGGCGCGACCTGGCGCAAGACGAGCCGCTGGGATGCGCCGCGCGGCGCGGCGAACTATGCGCATGCCGACCATCACGCGCTCGCGATGCCGGCCGCGAATCCGGGCCGTGTCTACAGCGCCAACGACGGCGGCGTCGACCTGAGCGACGACGTCGGCCGCAACTGGCAGAACCGCAGCAACGGCCTCTCGGTCACGATGTTCTACGACGTCGATCTGGCGCAGACCGACCCACGCGTCTACGGCGGCGGCGCGCAGGACAACGGCACCCTGGTGACGAACGCCGGCGATGCGGCCGGCTTCTTCGAGCTGCTCGGCGGCGACGGCGGCTGGATGGTCGTCGATCCGCGCGAGGCCGGGCACATCTACGCGTCGTACCAGTTCGGCGGCATGTACTGCTTCCGCAACGGCAGCGCGCGGCAGGTCACGCCGCCGTTCAAGAAGGAAGAGAGCTACGGCATCTGGATGGTCTACATCACGATGGATCCGAACGACTCGAACTGCGTCTACACCGGCAATCACCGCCTCTACTGCACCCGCAACGACGGCCGCTCGTGGAAGCAGGTCTCGCCGGTGTTCGACAGCAGCCCGATCTCGGCGATCGAGGTCGCCGCGGCGAATTCGAACGTCGTGTATGTCGGCACCGAGAACGGCGCGCTGTTCCGCAGCCTCGATGCCGGCGCGACCTGGAGCGCCGACCTGCGCAGCGGCGTGCTGCCCGGCGTGACGATCACGCGGATAGCGACGCATCCGGCCGACGCGAACGACGTTTACGTGACGGTTGCGAACTCCGGCAATTCGCATGTGTTCCGTTCGCGCGACGGCGGCAACCTCGTGGGCCGACATCGACGCCGGTGCGCTGCCGGACGCGCCGCACCACGCGGTGTTGGTCCGTCCCGATGCGCCGGGCGAGATCTACGTCTGCAGCGACGCCGGCGTCTACACGAGCAGCGACGGCGGCGCGAAGTGGCTGAACGCGACCGGCAACCTGCCGAACACGATGGTCGTCGACCTCGTCTACCGGATCG
>JBDTXV010000445.1:0-2686 GCA_040006015.1 Caldimonas sp. | reverse complement strand
ACGAAGCCGAGCTTCGCGATCGCGCGCTGCAGCGTCGTCGGTGCGAACAGCGTGCGCGCGACCGCGTAGCGGCGCAGGTCGTCGAGCGTAGGCGGCTTTCGCATCGGCCGATGATGCCGCGAACGGGCGCTACAGTGCTCGGGCAGGAGACCGACGATGGATGCGAACGAGCGAGACAACAATGACCTCAGCGCGCGCCTTGCGCGCTGCTACAGCGGCGTCGTCTACGACGTGCTGCGCGGCCGCGGCCTGACCGACTGCGTGCTGCCGGCGGCCATCGTTCCGCTGGCGCCGACGATGGTCGCGGCCGGACCGGTCTTCACGGTGCGCGGCCGGCCGGATGCGACGGTCTCGGCGCACGAGACCTTGCTGCGCTGGACCGAATTCCTCGCGCGTGCGCCGAGCGGCCATGTCGTGATGATGCAGGGCAACGACGCCGAGCGCGCGCTGATGGGCGAGCTGTCCGCCGAGACGCTGCAGTTCCGCGGCGTGCGCGGCTACATCGTCGACGGCGGCTGCCGCGACACCGCGTTCATCCGCCGCATCGGCTTTCCGGTCTTCTGCGACAAGGCGACGCCGCGCGACATCGTCGGCGCCTGGGTCCCGGTCGAATACGGCGAGCCGATCAGCTACGGCCAGGTCGTCGTGCGGACCGGCGACTACGTGCTCGCCGATTGCGACGGCATCGTCGTCGTGCCGGCGACGCTCGCCGACGAAGTGGTTGCTGCGGCCGAGGCGGCGATGGCGACCGAGGACAAGGTGCGCGCGGCGATCCTGTCAGGCGTCGACCCGCAGCAGGCGTATCTCGACCACGGCAAGTTCTAGAGGACTTGCTGGGGAGCTGGGTCGAGTGCCGAACTGGGAGATAAATATGGCCCTTTTAGTTGTAAAACATTATTAAAATGACCATTTCTGTGGGCAGGCGGCCGTATTAAGGACCAGATGCGCATCCCAATCCATGTACTAAAAGCCGGGCTGTCTCGTTACATCGCGCAGGCTCGTGAGGGACAAGCGATCGAGGTGACTTCCCATGACAAGCCTGTGGCGCTCATCGTCGGCATCCCTTCGGCGAGTCCTTCGGGCGTCAAGCGCTTGCTCGCGTCGGGCGCTGCCCAGTGGTCTGGGGGCAAGCCCACTCCGAAACCCGCCATCAAGCTCGGTGCGAGCGGCAAGGCGGTCAGCGAGATGGTGCTGGAAGATCGCGGTTGATCCTGTTTTGCGACACGTCGGCTCTCGTCAAGCTGTACGTCGATGAGCCGGAAACGCAGACCATGATCGAACATGCGGCTGCGAGCGAAGTCGTCGCGGTGTGCCGGATCGCTTGGGTCGAGTTCATGGCTGCGCTGGCTCGCCGTGTTCGGGAACAACCTGACGATGCTTCCGCGATCGCCCGGGCGCGCCGGCGATTGACAACGGATTGGCCGCATTACCTCACGCTCGAAATCACTCCTGCGTTGGCCGAACTGGCGGGCGAATATGCCGAGGCATTCGCGCTGCGCGCGTACGACAGCGTGCAACTGGCTGCCGCGCGCACTTTGCACGCGGAGATGCCGGGAGATGTCAGGTTCGCGTGCTACGACGGCCGGCTCGTGAAGGCGGCTCGGGTGCTGGGGATCGAGTCGATCTGATCTCCGGCAGCGGAATCTTCTCGGCGTCGGGCCGGGTCTACATCAGGGCGGCTGAACTCGAAAACCCCCGCCAGCGCGAGGTGCCCCACGCAATTCAGCGCTTACTTCAGCAGTTCCATGCCGAGCCGTCGGCTCGCCTTCGCGTCGAAAGTCACCGTCTTCTCCGCTCCGCGTTGCAGTGCGAGGCTGCCGATGAGGCAGTCGTCAATATCGACGTCGCCCTTGCGAAAGCGGGCGATCGCGTCGCGCACCGAACTGCCGTCCTGAACCTCGAGCGCGGCGGTGTCGAGCAGATCGCTGACGATGTCCGCGATCAGGGTCGCGTCCGCGCCGTAGGCGGATTCCATCACCCAGATCGTCTCGAGCAGCGCGACCAGACTCACGAATCCGCGATTCGCAGGCGAGAGTGTTTTCTCGATCAATCGGGTCGCGATTGCCGATTGACGTGCATCGTCCTGCGCCAGGTAGCGAATCAGGACGTCGGTATCGAGGCCGATCACTTGAGCTTGCTCGTCCCCGCGCGCGCACCGATCGCTCGTCGGCGCTCCTCGATCACGGCGCGGCCCGCCTTGTCCGTCCGTTGGTCGCCGCTCACATCGCTTCGCGATATGACCGTCGACCGCGTACGGCCAAGCCGCGCTTCGCGCGGTGGCCTTACAGGCCAGCCGCGGCCCGCAGGGCCGCAGCCTTGTGGCTCCGGCACGCGGCTTCGCCGCTTGACTTCGCGTTCGCGAAGTCAGCCTGCGCCGCAAAGCAAACGGTCCGCTGCGCGGACTCGGGGCTAAAGCCCCGCCGCTGCACGCAGCGCGTTTGCTTTGTCCGTACGCTCCCAGCTGAACTCCGGCTCTTCGCGGCCGAAGTGGCCGTAGGCGGCGGTCTTTTCGTAGATCGGGCGCAGCAGGTCGAGCATCTGGATGATGCCTTTCGGGCGCAGGTCGAAGAAGTCGTGGATCAGTGCGGCGATGCGGTCGTCGGAGATCTTGCCGGTGCCTTCGGTGTAGACCGTCACGTTCATCGGCTTGGCGACGCCGATCGCGTAGGCGACCTGGATCTGGCAC
>JBDTXV010000444.1:0-2695 GCA_040006015.1 Caldimonas sp. | reverse complement strand
TGATCCGAAACAGCGTCGCTCCGGCCGCGACCGTCATGCCGTCGTGGGCCATGCTCTCGACGACGACGCCGTCGAGCGGCGAGCGGATCGAGATGCGCGGCTGCGTGCGCCCGGTCGATTCCACGGTCTGAATCTGCTCGTCGTTCATGCCGACCTGGCGCATGCGCTGCCGGGCGCCGTCGACCAGCGATGCCATGTCGTTGCCCTGCATGCGCCGCACCGACAGGAATTCTTCCTGCGCCGCGATCCACTCGGGCACGTAGAGGTCGACCAGCGGCTGCCCTTTCTTGACTGCATCGAGCGTGGCGCGCACGTGCAGGCGCTCGATAAAGCCGGCGGCGCGGGCCTGAATCACCGCCTG
Organism: Caldimonas sp.; assembly: GCA_040006015.1. Lineage (GTDB taxonomy): Bacteria > Pseudomonadota > Gammaproteobacteria > Burkholderiales > Burkholderiaceae_C > Schlegelella_A. The sequence continues at coordinate 2,334 of JBDTXV010000444.1, read as the reverse complement.
GTCGCGCTCGTTGAAGGCGATGCTGCCGACTGCCGAGACCTGCGGCGAGAGCGTCCCTTCGACGACGAGGGCGGTGCGCACGCCCAGGTTCTGCTGGATGCGCGGGCTGACGCTGACGTTGTTCTCGTCGCCGTCGGCGCCGCCGTAGACCGGCACCAGCATCATGTCCATGAACGGCGACTTGGCGGGCTTGTCGAACTTGTTGCCCGGGACCATCGGGTCGTGGTAGTAGAGGATCTTTCGACCCGTGCTCGGATCGACTTCGCCGGCCTTCAGGCCCGTCGCGATGTGTCGCCGTGTCGCCGCCTCGCCTTCGGCGATGCCTTGCGGCACGCGCCCCGGTGTGGCCGCGGCGACGGGTGCTGTTTTTTCAGCCGGGTTCATTCGGGACGAACTCGGATGTCCCCGATCGAGGCCCGCCTGATAGGCGCCCCAGGTGATGGCGGAAATCACCACGACGCCCAAGATGCTCGCCGCCCATCGATGCGATCGTTTCATGGCTGTGCTCCGGGCCGCGTCACGGGAAGATGAAAGTTGATCTGCGCCCAGAGTCGCGCCTCGTCCATCGCCAGCCGAAGTCTTTCGAGGCGGGTCGCGACCTCGGCCTCGCGTGCCTGCAGCACCGAGACGAGGGGACCTCGGCCGCCACGATAGGCGGAGAGGGATGCACGAGTGCGTTCGCCGGCGAGCGGGACCAGCGTCTCGTCATAGCGCCGGATGCGCTCGCCGGCGCTGTGCTTCCTTTGCAGCAAGGTCGATGCCTCGAGCACGTAAGCGCGGGTCGCCTCCTCGCGTTCGTTGCGCAGTTGCTCGACGACGGCAAGCTTGGCCGCGAGTTCGCGGTCCTGAAGCTTCTCCTGGTTCCATTGCAGGGGCAGCGAGAAGTTCAGCGAGATCATGTTCGAGTAGGCGGGCTCGCGATGGCTGTACATCAGCTGGACGCTGACGTCGGGACTCTTCTCGGATCGGGCGACCTCGGCCTCGGCGGCGGCGACTGCTTCGCGTCGTCGCATCAGCTCGATCTGCGGGTGCGCGGCAAGCTCGCCTTCGAGCGCATGCTCGTGCAGCCGCTCCTCGCCCATCGGAGGCGGTGGACCGAGCTCTTCCACGGAAGCGGCGCCGACCCAGCGCGCCAATTGCGATCGGGCCGTGGCGACTTGCCGGCGACTGTCGACAAGCCGATCTTCGAGCTGCTCGACGGCCGATCGCGCCGCGAAGACATCGGCCTGCGAACCCCGGCCGCCGCGGTAGCCGGCATCCGAAGCTTCGACCTGAAGTCGCGCTTCGTCGCGCTGCGCCAGCAAGACGTCGGCGATGCGCCGAAGGTAGTGAAGATCGAGCCAGGCCATCGCGGTCTCGCGCTGCAATTCGGTGAGGGCGAGCGAACGGCCCGCCTCCGCGGCTTCGGCTTCGCGCTCGAAACGCGCCGTACGGGCGTCGAGCTTGCTGCCGCGCGTCAGCTGCTGCGCCACGCCGATCGAGCGCATGGTCATGAAGTCCCGCGACAGGCTGAACCGGTCCGACGTCGTCACCGGCAGGTTGTTGACGCCAGCCGTCAGAACCGGGTCGGGCCGCTGGCCGGCTGCGACGGCCATCTGTCGGGCGGCGCTGGCCGAAGCTTCCTTGGCCGGGAGGGCATGAGAGCGCGATTCGGCGATCTGGAGGGCATCGTCGAACGACAAGGCCCCGGCATTCGCGAGCGCCGGGGTGAAGCCAGGCAGCGCCGCGAGAACGCAGCCGACGAGCGACGACCTGGTCGAAGCTCTCTTTCGAGAAGCGGACGAGCGAAGAGGCTGCTGCACCAACTGCTTGGTCTTCAGTGTTCCTTCCATCACGAGTTCAGGACGAGACCCGGGAGGTCGTCTCGGCGAGCGTCGCAATCGGCTCTGCCGGGTTCGTCGACGGTGCAGCAGGCGCGTCGGCCGCCTTCGTGTGGCAGCCCGATGCACCGCCGCGTCCGATGAATCGGCTGGCGCACAGGCCGAGACCGCACATGACGGCGCACGGCAGGAAACCGACGATCAGCGACGCGACGCCTGCGGCGGCAAGGCGATCCCAACCGAAATAGAGGGCGGTGCCGACGCCGATCAGCACCAGCGCGATCACCGTGGTGCGTCGACCAAGTCTTCCTGTTCGACCCGGTGCCGGCGGTCGATGGTCACGTTCTAGAACGGGGATGTTTTGCATATGAAGTCTCGGAACAGGTTGGAGTAAACGAGGCGGAATTGCGTGGCATCAGCCCCCAGCAAATCAGAAAGTCGCGAAGACCTTCGGCGGCGTGCTCGTATCGATGACGTAGACGTTCAACGGCTTCGCCTTGGCGCCGGGCATTCC
>JBDTXV010000443.1:0-2700 GCA_040006015.1 Caldimonas sp. | reverse complement strand
AACGAGCGCGTCAGGCCGCCGAGCTCGTCGCGCGAGGCGAACACCGCCTTCGAGCTGAAGTCGCCGCGCGCCACCTGCTCGACGCCTTCGGCCAGCAGCAGCAGCGGCTGCGCCAGCTGGTTGGAGAGCGCGATGGCGAGCAGCAGCGCCCCGAAGACGGCGAGCACCAGCGCCAGCGTCAGCGTGCCGATGTACATCTTGCGCAGGCCGCCGCGCGCGAGCGCGCGCTGCTGGTACTCGCGGTACGCGGCCTGCACCGCGAGCGCGTTTGCCGCGAGCGTCGGCGGCAGCGCCTGCGTGACGACGAGGTAGCGCTCCTGCTCGCCGATCACGAAGCTCGTGCTCGGGATCAGCGCGACCGCGCGCACGCGGGCCGCGATCGGCCCGGCGCCGGGCTCCTCGTCGAGCCCTTCGAGCTGGCTGACGACGCGCGCGTTGCGGGCCTGGCGCAGCAGCGACGGCGCAGTCCGCTCGGGCATCAGGCTCGTCGACGAGCCGCCGCCGGCCGAGAGCAGCGTCTGCCCGGCAGCGCCGATGACGGTGATGTCCTGCGCCGAAAGCTGCTCGCGGATCCGGTCGAGCGCGAGCGCCTCGGCCGGCAGCGGCGCATCGCCGAGGCGTTCGGCCGCGAGGCGCGTCTTCGTCGCCAGGTCGCTGACCAGCGAATCGAGCGTGCCCTTGCCGAGGTTCAGCCCGGCATCGAGCGCGCGCTCGACCTTCAGGTCGAACCAGCTCTCGATGCTGCGCGAGACGAACTGGTAGCTGACGGTGTAGATCAGCACGCCCGGCACGACGCCGACCAGCGCGAAGATCGCCGCGAGCTTCAGCAGCAGCCGGCTGCCGAACTTGCCGCGCGAGACGCGCAGCAGCAGGCGCCCGGCGGCGATGCAGATCACCAGCACGAGCAGGCTCGCGACGACGACGTTGACCCAGAACAGCCAGACGTAGTGGCGCTCGTAGAGCCTCGGATTGTTGGTCGCGATCGAGAGCAGGAACGCGAGCACGAGCCCCGCGCCGGTCGCGGCGACCGTCGAGATGATCCAGGCCCAGCGAGACGCTTTGGTCATGACGCAGATGCAGGCACGCTCAGGCGCCGAGTGTCAGTTCAGCCGCAGTGTGCGCGTCACGCCGAGCTGCCAGTCGGCCTGGCCGGCGACGCCGATCTGCATCGGTCGCGGCAGCAGCGACGTGTCGAGCCGGTAGCCGAACTCGATGTAGTGATGCGCGCCGTCGGCGATCTGCCCCGGCTCGGCGATCTTCCAGCGCGCGGCGCGGCTGATCGCCGCGACGACCTCGGCGCGCGTCGCATAGCTCTGCGTCAGCGCGCCGAAGGTCACGCGGTAGCTCGACGTCAGCGGCTGGTAGACGATGCGCCAGACCCGCACCGCATCGGCGACGCGGCGGTCGCGCCAGTACCAGCGCTCGCGGTAGATCTGCGCCTCGGCAACGAAAAAGAGCGGCACCGACTTGGTCAGCGCGTCCTCGACGCTGCGCGACAGCTCGAAATCGACCGCGTAGCTGAGGTAGACCCCGTCTTCGTCGCGCGTGACGTCGAGCGCGGTCAGCTCGGTCGCGCGCGCCGCCGGCAGCGCGGCGAAGAAGGCGAGCCAGATCGCGATCCACCACGCCACGGCGGCGCAGGACCCCGGGCTGCGCGGTTCCCGGGGCCTGACTGCATGCTCGAGCGGTGCCGCGGGGACCATCGATGAGTCAGGTTCGAAGTTTCTCGATCAGCGCATGGAAGAAGCCGTCCGCGGCGGTGCTGAAACCGGGCGCCGGCGCGATCCCGCGATTGTCGGCGAGCGGTAGCAGGTGACCGGGCGACGGCGGGGATGCAACGAGGGATGCTGCCGTTTCGCGTTGCAAAAAAGCGTCGATCTGCTCGCGCCCCTCGGCCTTGAAGACCGAGCAGGTGCAGTAAAGCAGCCGCCCGCCCGGCGCGAGCAGCGGCCAGAGCGCATCGAGCAGGCGCGCCTGGGTTCGCGCCAGCGCGTCGATGTCGCCGGCGCGGCGCAGCCAGCGTGCGTCCGGATGACGCCGCACGATCCCCGACGCGCTGCACGGGGCATCGATCAGGATCGCGTCGAACGGCCTGCCGTCCCACCAGGCGGCCGGCTCGGCCGCGTCGGCGGCGACGGTTCCGGCGTGCAGACCGAGCCGCGCCAGCGTCTCGTCGACGCGGGCGAGACGGGCGACATCGCGATCGAGCGCGAGCAGCGCGAAGGCGCCGAGCTCGAGCAGGTGCGCGGTCTTGCCGCCCGGCGCGGCGCAGGCGTCGAGGACGCGCGCGCCGGCGCTCAGATGCGCGGCGAGCAGCGGCGCGGCGAGCTGCGCGGCGGCGTCCTGAACCGAGACGTCGCCGTCGAAGAAGCCGGGCAGGCGGTCGACCGGGCACGGACGATCGAGCCGGATCGCCTGCGCGCAACCGTCGAGCAAGCGCGCATCGATGCCGTGCCCGCTCAGCCGCTCGAGATAGGCGAGCGTGCTCGCACGCCGCACATTGACGCGCAACGTCATCGGCGGATGCAGGTTGTCGGCGTCGGCGATCGCGCGCCAGTCGTCGGGCCAGTCGCGGCGCAGCCGTTCGATCCACCAGAGCGGATGGTTGTAGAGCGCGACCGGATCCGCGGCCGTCGCGGCGACGAGGGTGTCGCGCTCGCGCAGGAAGCGGCGCAGCACCGCGTTCGCGAACGCGGCGCT
>JBDTXV010000442.1:0-2710 GCA_040006015.1 Caldimonas sp. | reverse complement strand
CGGCGACGCTTTCGGTCGCGGCGCGGCCGTCGAGCGCGGCGGCGAACAGCAGCACCGCGTCGGCGCGCGCGGTCTCGGCGCCGCGATCGGCCCGCGGCCCGGCCGCGAGCGCCGCCTCGGCCCAGCGCATCGCGCAAGCGAGCGGACGCGGCCCGGAGTCGTCGCCGTCCGTCAGCTGATAGCGCTCGACGTAGGGCTGGACCTCGGCCTCGATCGCCGCCGCCGCGTCGGCGCTGTCGCGGACGCCGTCGGCGCCGTCACGTCGCCGCGCCTGCAGCGCGGCGACGCGGGCTTCGGCCTCGCGCAACGGCGCGACGAATGCTCGAGCGGCGTGCACGGCCGCGCGCGACAGTGAATCGGGAAGGCCGGCGATCGCGCGAGACCCGGCATCGATCGAGATCGATCCGCACAGCGGCGCGCGCACTCTCTCCTCGGCGGCCGCGCCGTAGGCGGCGCAGACGGCCGGCAGCGTCGGCTCGGGCAAGCCTTCGACGCGCAGGCCATCGTCGGCAAAACGATGGTCGCGACCGGCGCCGATCGCGGCGACGCGATCGAATTGCGGCAGCAGCACCGCGATCGCGGCGAGCACGAACGCGAGCTCGAGCAGCGACGGCATGCGCCGCGCGAGCCAGCCGGGACCGGAGCGCGCGGCGTCGGTCGCGATCGCCGCGCCGCGCCCGGTGTCGAGTTGCATCACGCTGGGCTGCGCCGGATCGCCGATTCGGGGTCCGCGCCCGGCCGATCAGAACGCGGCGTCCGATCGCGAGGCGCGCGCGAGCGTCACGCCGCCGATCCTGACCCGTTCGCCGACGCGATACGGCGGCGTGGTGTCGTAGCTGCGGATCTGCGCGGCGCCGTTCGGCAGGCGAAGCACGACGTCGTAGCGCGAGCGCCGGCTGCCGCTGCGTTCGATCTCGCGTCCGGCGAGCGCGCCGCCGACCGCACCGACGATGCGCGCGAAACCGCGAAGATCGCCGTGTCCGATCTGGTTGCCGAGGATCGCGCCGAGCAGACCGCCGGAGAGCACGCCGAGCACGCCGGGGGGGCCCGCGACTTCGACGATTCGCACCGATTCGACGACCGCGCAATCGGCGCATTGCGGCTCGAGGCGCGCGGCCGGTACCGGCGTGCCGTAGCGCGGCGCGGCTACGATCGCATCGCCGCCGTCGCCCGGCACCCGGCGCAACGCCGGCGGACGCGCGAGCGGCATCGGATCGGTCGCGAGCGGCTCGGCGGCGGTCGGCGCGCGAACGCTCGGCATCGCATAGACCGGCGGCGCACCGGCGCGCGGCGGCGGCGCACCGTAATACGGCTGCGGCGGCGTGGCGATCGAAGGCGCGGCGAGCGGCGGTGCCGCGGCGATCTGCGGCATGGCATCAACCGGCATCGCGGCGCCGATCTGCAGCGGCTCCTGCAGCAATGCGCGCGCACTCTGGCTACCGCGAGCCAAGATCGCGACGACGCGGCCGTCGGGGCGGAGCCGGTCCTGCGCGTCCACGCTGTAGCTGCCTTCGTAAATGCCGGGCTGGACCTCGTGCAGCGCCAGACCGCGCCGGGCGCCGTCGATCTGCACCGACGCGGCAACACCGGGCGTGCCGAACAACGTGAAGTTCAGCTGCGTGCCGGCCGTCAGTTGCGGAACCTCTTCGACATCGAACATCTCGATCTGGATCGCCGACGCGCGCACATCGCCGACCGCCTGCGCGAACGCCGGCCCGACGACCGACGCGAACAGCGTCGCCAGCATGCCGGCGATGAAGCGGCGCATCGATGCCATCAGATCCCCCCTGGAAAAGAACCGCGCGCGAAAGACGCGAAAGGCGCGCAGCGCAGGCGCCGCCGCACCGAACGAAATGTTCGTATTCCTAACGCCCCCGGGCTCCGGAACGCCGACAAAAGTAGCCCGTTTCGCAGGCGCCGATTCCGCTCTTTGCACAGCGTTTCAGCAGCTTTACGAAAGATCACATTCGACCACGGCCGCGCAAGGGACCGCTGCGGCCGCAACCTATCATCGCGGCCATGCTTCCGACCGCTGCATCGCACCGTCCGGCCGCGTCGATCGGCGCCGCGGTGGCGCGCCGGCTCGGCGACTGGTGGCGAGTCGTCCACTTCGGCGCGCAGCTGCTCGCGCTCGCGCTGTCGCCGTCGTCGTACGGGCCGCGCCACCGTACAGCGCTGGCGCGCCACGTCTATCTCGACACCGCGCCGAACCTGGTCTGGTTCACGCTGCTTTCGGCGCTGATCAGCCTGGTGCTGATCCGCATCGTCGTCGTCACCGCGTACAGCTACGGCCTCTCGCAGTTCGCGATCCAGATGGTCGTGCGCGTGCTCGTGCTCGAGCTGATCCCGACGACCGCGGCGCTGTTCGTCGCATTGCGCTGCACGATCCCGCGCGGCGCCGAGCTGGCCGAGATGCGCGATGGAGCGTCGACCGCGCAGGCGTCGGCCCATCGTTCGGCCGCGACCGGCGCCGACCCGGTCCGCGACCAGGCGCTGCCGCGCGTCGTCGGCGGCATCTTCGCGGTCTGGACGCTGGTCGCGGTCAGTTGCGTGATCGCGCTCGTCGTCGCCTATCTCGTCGTCTACGGTTTCGCGGTCGGCGGGTACGCGGTCTACACGCGCACGGTCGGCCAGGTGTTCACGCCCGATGTCGCGCTGATCTTCGTGCTGAAGACGCTGTTCCTGAGCCTCGCGGTCGCGCTGATCCCGA
>JBDTXV010000441.1:0-2710 GCA_040006015.1 Caldimonas sp. | reverse complement strand
ACGGTGGCGAGCCTGCGCTGGACGAGCCTTTCGAAGGTCTGGATCGGCGGCGAGGACGAGCTGCGCCGGATGTACGACCGCAAGATCCTGCTCATGGTCGAAGGGCCGATCGTGGCGTCGGCCGTGATCATGGCGCTCTCGCTCTGCGTGCTCGTCCTCTGGGTGAGGCAGAACCGCGAGCCGCTGTACGGCTACTTCGGGTTCGGCGGCCTGCTCTGGGCAGTGCACACCGTGTGGACGTTGCTGCCCGACCCTCTGCTGCGGCCTCCCCACCTCAGCATCTGGTGGACGATGGGCTTCTCGTTCTTCTGCGCGCCGCTGATCGTCTTCTGCGTCCGCCTCTCGAAATGGCGCCTGCCCCGCTTCGAGAAGGTCCTGTGGGTCGGCCTGGCGCTCGGGCCTGCGCTGCTCTACGCGGGTTACTTCGCAGGCGTTGGGGGCACGGCCGAGATGTACTGGCGCCTGTGCTGGATCGGCGCGGTAGGCGTCGGCGTGTTCGCGGTCGGCCGCTACGCTTTCGCCGAGCGCAACACGCGGGCGATCCTGCTTCTGGGGGTCGGCGGCATGGCGTTCGCGTTCGGCGTGCGTGACTGGCTGCTCGCCAAGGGTGACACCGACAACAACCCGGTGTACCTGACGAGCTACTCCGGCCTGCTCTTCTTCCCCCTAGTCGCGTGGATCCTGATCGACAACTTCGTCGTGACCGCGCGTGCCCTGAGCCAGCTCAACGTCGAGCTCGAGCGCCGCGTCGTCGACAAGAGTGCCGAGCTGCAGCGCGCGCTCGACGACATGCGCCAGGCGAGAGACGCAGCCGAAGCGGCCGACCGCGCCAAGAGCAGCTTCCTCGCTGTCGCGAGCCACGACCTGCGCCAGCCGGCGCATGCGCTCGGGCTCTACGTCGCTGCGTTGCGTACCGAGCAACTGACGCCGGAACAGTACGAGCTCACGCAGCGGATGAGCGCTTCGGTCACCGCGCTCGACACCATGTTCAACACCCTGCTCGACATCTCCCGGATGGAGGCCGGTGCCGTCGTTCCCGAGGTGTGCGCGCTCGACCTGGAATCGATGCTGCACCGCGTCGCCGGCGACTTCTCGAGCGAAGCGGCCGCCAAGGGGCTTCGCTTCTCGATGCGGGTGAGCAAGGCGGCCCGAAGCCTGCGCGCGCGCAGCGACCAGGTGCTCCTCGAGCGAATCGTCCGCAACCTGCTCGGCAACGCCGTCCGCTACACGCACGATGGCGGCGTGCTGCTCGCCTGCAGGCTGCGCGACGGCGAGTGGCGGGTCGAGGTCCGAGACACCGGTCCGGGCATCCGCGCCGACCTGCACGAGCGGATCTTCGAGGAATTCTTCCAGGTCGACGGCGCCGAGCGCGACCAGGCCGGCGGGCTCGGTCTCGGCTTGTCGATCGTGCGCAGGCTCTCGCATCTGCTTGGCCATCCGCTGACGCTGCAGTCGGCCGTGGGACGCGGCGCCTGCTTCGTGCTGACGGTGCCGTCGACCACCGAAGCGGCACGCCGGCCCCAGCCGGTCACCCAGGTCGGGTCGCTGCAGGGGCTTCGCGTCGGCATCATCGACGACGACCCGGAGGTGCGCGACTCGATGGCCGTTCTGCTCGGGCGCTGGGGCTGCGAGGTGCTCGTCGCGGAGACCGCCGAGGAGCTGATCGAGCGTGCGGGCGGATCCCCGCGCGAGCGGTTGCAGGTGCTCGTCGTCGACCTCCAGCTGCGCGGCGGGCGCAGCGGCATTGACGCGATCGCGACCGTGACGCACGCGCGCGGCGCGCGCTGCCCGACGTTGATGGTCTCGGGCGCGGCGGCCCCCGAGCGCCTCGCGCAGCTTCGCGCCAGCGGTCTCGAATGGCTGACCAAGCCCGTCGCTGCCGCGCGCCTGCGAAGCTGGCTCATCCAGGCCGGCCGCGCCGCCCTTCTCGCCGACGACGCCGAGGAGACTGCGTCGACTCCACCGGCCGGCCCACGGGTCGAGACGGAGCTCAAGTGGACGTCCTGATCGCCGACGACCATCCGCTCGTGCGCGATGCGCTCGCGACGGTCGTTCGCCAGCTCGAGGCGGACGCGCGAGTCGTCCAGGTCGGCGACTATTCGACGCTCGTCGAGCACGTCACCGTCGCGGTTCCCGATCTGCTCCTGATCGATCTGAACATGCCGGGGATGCACGGGCTCGACGGCCTGCGTCGCCTGCGCGAGCGGTTCCCGTCGCTCGCCGCCGTCGTCGTCTCCGGCCAGGATGACCCGGCGACGATCCGCGGCGCGCTTGCGACCGGCATCAACGGCTTCGTTTCCAAGAGCGATTCGCCGGCGCTGCTGCTCCAGGCGCTGCGCACGGTGCGCGCGGGCGGTGTCTACATCCCGGCACGAACGCTAGGCGACTTCCAGAACGGCCAGCCTCCGCCGACGATCGACTCGTCGGGCCTGACGCCGCGCCAGCTCGACGTGCTTCGACTGCTGCTGAAGGGAGAGCCGAACAAGCTCATCGCCCGCCAGCTCGGCCTCACCGAAGGAACGGTGAAGGTGCACATCGCCGCCATCCTGCGCGTGCTGCAGGTGCGCAACAGGACCGAAGCGGTCGTGCGGGCGCGCGAGCTCGGGCTCTGCCCGCCGTCGTGAGACCGTAGCCGAGGCCGCTGCGCGGCCGTCTATGCCTTACGACAGATGCCGCAAGTGCATGGCTCTCTCCTCTATGTGAAGGTCGC
>JBDTXV010000440.1:0-2719 GCA_040006015.1 Caldimonas sp. | reverse complement strand
GATCGCGCGGCGTGTCCGCGCCCCGCGAGCGACGCGGCCGTCCGCAGCGAGCGAAGACGAGGCTAGCCGCGCCGGCCGACAGACGGTTCGAAAACGTAAGGGGAACGCGCCGCATCGCGCCGGCGCGGCACCATTTAAAAAAGACGCTGCCGGCGCGCTTCACACGCTCGCGGCAACGAGGTTCGTGAACTGCTGCTCGGCGGACCCATTGCGATGCGTCGCGGCGCGCTCTAGCCGTCGCTCGGCCGCGGTTGCAATCGAACACACAACGCGGAAGACGGGCGCGCTTGCGATACTTCGCCCCCATGCAAGCGATCCTCGCCGTCACGGTGCCCTTCTTCGCGCTGGTGCTGATGGGCTACATCGCGGCGCAGCGCAAGGTGCTGCCCGACTCGGCGATCCCGGGTCTCAATGCCTACGTGCTCTTCTTCGCGCTGCCGTGCATGCTGTTCCGCTTCGGTGCGAGCCTGCCGTTCGCGCGCCTGATCGATCCGCGGCTGATCGCGATCTACACGCTCTGCGCGCTGCTGATGATCGCGATCACGATCGCGGCGACCTTGCGCGCGCCGGCGTCGCGCTCCGGCGTCGACCTGAAGAATGCCGCGTTCGGCGCATTGGTCGCGGCATTTCCGAATGCCGGCTTCATGGGCGTGCCGCTGCTCGTCGCATTGCTCGGCGACAGCGCGGCCGGCCCGGTGATCGGAGCGATCCTGGTCGACCTGATCCTGACCAGCACGCTCTGCCTCGCGCTGGCGCAGGCGAGCGCGCACCGCGCCGGCGGCGACGCGCAGCGCTCGATGCTCGCGGCCGCCGGGCTTTCGCTGCGCGGCGCGCTGACCAATCCGCTGCCGTGGGCGATCGTGATCGGCGCGCTGTTCGCGGCGGCGAATCGCGAGCTGCCGGGTCCGATCGCGCAGATCGTCCGGATGCTCGGCGATTCGGCGACGCCGGTCGCGCTGTTCACGATCGGCGCGGTGCTGGCGCGCGCCGGGCGGCATGCGCATTCGCGCACCGCGGTCCGCAACTACCTGCCGGTCGCGCTGCTGAAGCTGTTCGTCCATCCGGCGCTGGTGATCGGGCTCGGCGCCGCGGCGATCGCGCTCGGCGCGCCGGTCTCGAAATTCGGGCTGATGGTGCTGACGCTGGTCGCGGCGCTGCCGAGCGCGAGCAACGTCTCGGTGCTGGCCGAGCGCTACGGCGCCGACAACGGTCGCGTCACGCGGATCATCATGGCGTCGACCGTGCTCGCGTTCGCGAGCTTCTCGGTCCTCGCGTGGGCATTCGGCGTCGGCACAGCGCCGCCCTGAGAGTCCGGATCCCCGCCGCCGCCGCTCGCGGTTTGCCGCGCTTGCGCAAGTGCCTCGCCGGTGCTACTGTATACAGAATCCAGCATACGCTAGTCGCCACTCCCCCGTTCCGATGACCGCCCAGCTCGTCAAGTTGCAGGCCGCACCCGACCTCGTCGACCAGGTCTATCGCGCGCTGCTCGATGCGATCAGCGCCGGCTCGCTCGAGCCCGGCGCGCGCATCACGCAGGAAGATCTCGCCGGGCGGCTCGCGGTCTCGCGCCAGCCGGTGCTGCAGGCGCTGCGCCTCTTGAAGAAGGACGGCCTCGTGCTCGATGCGCCCGGCCGCGGCCTCCTTGTCGCGCCGCTCGACGCCGACGCGATCGGCCGGATCTACGAAGTTCGCGGCGCGCTCGATGCGCTCGCCGCACGCCTCGCGGCCGCACGCCGCGCGAAGCTCGACCCGCGCCTGCTCGAACAGGGCCGGCGCGCCGCGCGCGGACGCGACATCGAGGCGATGATCGACGCCGACCTCGCGTTCCACCGCGCGATCTACGCGGCTTCGGGCAATCCGCTGATCGAACAGAGCGCGCAGCTGCACTGGGTCCATCTGCGCCGCGTGATGGGCGCGGTGCTGCAGGCGTCGCGCCAGCGCGACGCGATCTGGGACGAACACGCGGCGATCGCCGCGGCGATCGGCGTCGGCGATGCGAAGCTCGCGTCGCGCCTGATCGAACAACACGGCCGGCAGGCCAGCGAGAACCTGCGGTCGCGGCTTTCCGATGTACTGACCTCGCGAACGACGAAAGGAACAGCATGAAACTGACGCAAGCCCAGCACGAACAATTCGACCGTGACGGCTACCTGTTCTTCCCCGGCCTCTTCAGCGCCGACGAGACGCGCACGCTGACCGACGCGGTGCCGCAGCTCTACAGCCGACGCGAGGACTACAACGTGCGCGAGAAAGGCAAGGACGCGGTGCGCACCAATTTCGCCGCGCACCTGTACAGCGAGCCGTTCGCGAAGCTCGCGCGCCATCCGCGGATGGTCGAGCCGGTCTCCGACCTGCTCGGCGAGGCGCTCTACATGCACCAGTTCAAGATCAACGGCAAGGCCGCGTTCGACGGCGATGTCTGGCAGTGGCACCAGGATTACGGCACGTGGCGCAACGACGACCAGATGCCGACCGAGCGCGCGATGAACGTCGCGATCTTTCTCGACGACGTCAGCGAGTACAACGGCCCGCTGATGTTCATCCCGGGCAGCCACAAGAAGGGCGTCGTCGACGCGAAGCACGACCTGACGACGACGAGCTACCCGCTCTGGACCGTCGACAACGCGCTGATCGCCCAGCTGGTCGAGCGCGCCGGCGGCAAGGGCGGCGGCATCGTCTCGCCGAAAGGTCCGGCCGGCTCGATGATCCTGTTCCACAG
>JBDTXV010000439.1:0-2726 GCA_040006015.1 Caldimonas sp. | reverse complement strand
CGATGGCGACGCGCGGCGCGATCGAGATCGGCGCGGCGATCTTCGGCCTCGGCAACGCGGGACGGATGGCGGCCGACATGGGCGGACAGCTGCTGACTTTGCGCTTCGGCCGCGAGGACGAAACCGAGGCCGATCTGGTCGGCCTCGAGCTCGCGGCACGCGCCGGCTACGACCCGCGGGCCGGCGTCACGTTGTGGCAGAAGATGGCCGCCGCCAGCAAGGGCTCGGCCCCGGCCTTCCTGAGCACTCACCCGACCGGCCCGACCCGCATCCGCGACATCCAGGCCAACATCCCGAAGGTCGAGCCGCTGTATCGGCGCGCGGCAAAGCCTTCACCGGCGTCCGCAGCGCCGAATACGCCCGCTGCGCCGAACGCGTCCGCCGCGCCGAGAGGGCGTGGTCATTTCGTCGAAGACCAGCCGACCCCCCGCTGACGGCGGAGGAAGGGCACCGGTCGCAGCGTCGCGGTCGGAAGCGGCGCCGGTTGTGCCGAGTCGCTACCAGCGCGTCGGCAAGGACCCGCGAAGCTCGAGCCCGCGTTCGGTCGCGCGCACGTAGCCGCCGGAGTTCAGGTCCTTCAGCAAGCGGCTGACCATTTCGCGCGAGCAGCCGAGGCGACTCGCGATCTCGCGATGCGTCAGGCGCTCCTCGATCAGCCGGACGCCGTCGAGCTGTGGCGCGGCCAGCGCGTTCAACGTCAGGACGAGCCGGCCGTAGACGTCGTTCAACGCAAGCTGCTTCGCGCTCAAGGTCGCGGCCCGTGCGCGGCGGATCACCTTCGCGAGCAGTTCGAATGCGAAGTCCGGATGCTGCTTCAGATGCTCGCGCAGCGTATGACGGGTCACGATCGAGCAGAGCGTCGCCTCGACCGCAATCACGCTCGCCGAGCGCGGTCCGCCGTCGAGGCTCATTTCGCCGAGATATTCACCGGGGCCGTAAGTGCCGTACGTGATCTCGCGATCTTCGTCGCCGCTGCCGAACGCGCGCAGGCGGCCGGCAAGGATGAAGAACAACGTGTCGCCCTCGTCGCCTTCCTGGATCAGCAGCGTGCCTTTGCGATAGCGGCGGATGACGCCGCGCTGCGCGAGGCTTCGCAGCGATTCAGGTAGCGTTTCAAGGGCCGGTCCTGCGGCATCGATCATCCGGCGGGGCGCACTCGTTCAGCGATGGGCGCCCCGGCGCCATCCTAGCCGACCGCGCGTGCGTCGACGCCGCCTCAAGCGGGGCCGGGGCGAACGAGCGCCTCAAGCCGCGAAGAAGGCTTGTTCGGCTTGCGTCGGCCAGCAGCCCGCCGAGGTGCTCCCGACCTGCCGCAGCACGCCGCGCAGCGGGGGCAGCAGCGATATCTGCTGCAACAGCGCGCGGATGCTTTCCGCACCGGTCTTGGTGCGAATGCTGCCGATCTGCGTGCGCACCGTCGAGATCGCGACGCCGACCTCCTTCGCGATCTCCGCCGGCCCGTCGCCCTTGCACAGCGCGACCAGGATGCGGGTTTCTGCCGGCGTCAGATCGTGCCCCTTTGCATATGCCGCGACCGACAGCGACTCGCAGGACTGGCGCTTGTTCAGGATGACGAGCGTCGCGGCGCAATCGGCCATCGGCCCGACCAGCGGCACGACCGACAGACTCGCGCGGCGCGTCCCTTCGCCGAGCGTCAGCAGCTTGCGCAGGCCGCGTGTCGCGGCGCCGCGCAGCGCTTCGTGGAGCTGCGCGGCATCGACCGCGTGGCGCGCCTGCAGCCGGTGCCCGATCAGCTGCAGCGGATGGTTCTCGTCGAGCTCGGCACGCGCCGCGTGATTGACATGGACGATGCGGCCGCCTTCGGCGAGCAGCACCAGTCCGTAATCCAACTCGTCGAGCGTCGCGGCGAGCCAGCGCCAGGCGACCGAGGTCGCCGCGCGGCGCTCCGGCCCTTCATATCGTCGCGCACCGTTCGATGCGGTCGGCGTGGACGGCCGAAGCGGGTTGATCGGGGCAGCAGTCGGGGTGAACATGTCCAGCATGGCTTTTCTCCACGAACCTGCCGGAGACTCGATTCCGGCATGCAAAGGCTAGGCCGATGCCGCCCTCGTTCGCAGTGAATTCGGCCAAAGCCGTTTGTGACTTATTCACATCCGCGCAACGGGCTTCCCTGTGGCGCGGGCGACGCGTCCGCGCCGCCCGCGCCAAGCACCTCGCGCGCGGCCTGTCTTGTCCGCTTCACCCCAGCCGCGCGACCAACCAGCGTTGCAGATCGACGATTTCTTCGGCGCACACCGAATGCGGCATCGGGTACTCGTGCCACTCGACGGGATGTCCGAGCGCGAGCAGCGCGTCGCGCGACGCCAGCGCGCGCGCGATCGGAATCACCGGATCCACCTGTCCATGGGCCATGAAGACCGGCAGGTCGCGATTCGCGCCGGTGCGTTCGGCGGCGACCTTGTCGGCGAGTGGCAGGTAGCCCGAAAGGCCGACCAGCCCGGCCAGGCGTTCGGCGCAGCGCAAGCCGGTCATCAAGGCCAGCGCGCATCCCTGCGAGAAGCCGGCCAGCACGATCCGCGCTGCGGCAATGCCGCGCGCGCGCTCGTTCGCGATCAGCGCATCGACCAGCGCTTGCGAACGCCGCAGTCCGGCCTCGTCTTCGCGCCGCTCGATGTCGGTGCCGAGGATGTCGTACCAGGCGGGCATCACATAGCCGCCGTTGATCGTCACCGGCATCGTCGGCGCGTGCGGGAAGACGAAGCGCA
>JBDTXV010000438.1:0-2733 GCA_040006015.1 Caldimonas sp. | reverse complement strand
AGGCAGCTTGCGCAGCAAGATGCCGGCCATGCGAGGGCGAGTTCTGCGCTCGCCCACGCTCACCGAGCACCACAGGGCAGTCGGCCCAACGGGACGACCGCCGCAGTGAAGCACAGCCGGCCATCCGCCCGCGGCTTTGCGCGCGCCGCCGCATAAGGGCCGTGACATGACCCCGCTGAAACCCGTCGATGCAAGCCTGCGAACGTTGCTCGGCGTCGCGTTCTTCGTCGTCTTCACGCTGGGCTGGGCCGCGGTGACGTTCGGCGGCTTCGTCTCGAAGACCTTTCTCGCCGACCCGCTGACGATGGTGCGTTCGGGCTGGACCTTGCTCGCCGAGATGGGCTTCGCGAAGGACATCGCGATGACGGTCTGGCGTGTCGTCGGCGGCTTCGCGATCGCGGCGGCGATCGCGCTGCCGCTCGGCGTCGCGATGGGTGCATACAAGCCGGTCGAGGCGTTCTTCGAGCCGTTCGTCTCGTTCGCGCGCTACCTGCCGGCGAGCGCGTTCATTCCGCTGCTGATCCTCTGGGCCGGCATCGGCGAGGCGCAGAAGCTCGCGGTGATCTTCATCGGCAGCTTCTTCCAGCTCGTGCTGATGATCGCGGTCGCGGTCGGCAACACGCGGCGCGATCTGGTCGAGGCGGCATACACCTTGGGCTCGACCGATTCGAGCATCGTGCGGCGCGTGCTGATCCGCGGCGCCGCGCCCGAGATCTTCGAGATCCTGCGGATGGTGCTCGGCTGGGCCTGGACCTACGTGATCGTCGCCGAGCTGATCGGCTCGTCGAGCGGCATCGGCCACATGATCACCGACAGCCAGGCCTTGCTCGCGACTGACCAGATCATCTTCGGGATCATCGTGATCGGCGTGATCGGACTGGTCAGCGACATCGGCTTCAAGTGGCTGAATCGGCACCTGTTCCCGTGGGCGCTGCTCGGACGATAGGGATGCAGTCCGTCGCACCCGAAACCGTCGCGCGGCCGGCCCGCGGGCATGCCGCGAGCGCGGCGGCCCGGGCATTCCTGTCGATTCGCGGCGTCTCGCGCAGCTTCGCGTCGACGACGCGCGGCGGCGCGCCGACGCTGGCGCTGCAGGCGACCGACCTCGACGTCGCCGAGAACGACTTCATCACGATCCTCGGGCCTTCCGGTTGCGGCAAGAGTACGTTGTTGCGCATCGTCGCCGGCCTCGACCGGCAGACCTCGGGCGAGGTGCTGCTCGACGGCGCGCGCATCGTCGGGCCCGGCGCCGACCGCGGCATGGTGTTCCAGAGCTACACGCTGTTCCCGTGGCTGACGGTGCGCGACAACGTCTGCTTCGGGCTCAACGAGCGCGGCCTGCCGCGAGCCGAGCAACTCGAGATCGCGCAGGCCTTCATCGCGAAGGTCGGCCTGGTCGGCTTCGAGCACCACTATCCGAAGCAGCTGTCGGGCGGGATGCAGCAGCGCACCGCGATCGCGCGCGCGCTCGCGAACGGCCCACGGATGCTGCTGATGGACGAGCCGTTCGGCGCGCTCGACCACCAGACGCGCGAGCTGATGCAGGAGCTGCTGCTCGGGATCTGGGAGGCCGAACGCAAGACCGTGCTGTTCGTGACGCACGACATCGACGAGGCCGTCTTCATCGGCAGCCGCGTGGTCGTGATGAGCGCGCGCCCGGGCCGGATCAAGCTCGATCGCACGGTGCCGCTCGCGCACCCGCGCCACTATTCGCTGAAGACCACGCCGCGCTTCATCGAGCTGAAGGCCGAGCTGACCGAGCAGGTCAGGGCCGAAGTGCTCGCCGCGCAGGCGGCGGCCACGTTCGCCACACAACTGGAGAGACGATGAACAGATTCCTTCGCGGCGCCGCGGCGCTCGCGTTCGCCGCCGCAGCGCCGCTCGCGGCGCAGGCCCAGGACAACTATCCGGCGCGCCCGGTCCGCATCATCGTGCCGTATGCGGCCGGCGGCGTCGCCGATGCGCTGCCGCGCATCGTCGGCGAGAAGCTGACGCAGAAGTGGAAGCAGCCGGTGATCGTCGAGAACAAGCCCGGCGCGTCCGGCAACATCGGCATGGAAGAGGGCGCGCGCGCCGAGCCGGACGGCTACACGCTCGTGCTCGCCGCGGCCGGCAACATGACGGTGAATCCGATCCTGTTCCGCAACCTCCGCTTCGACACCTACAAGGACTTCGTGCCGGTCACGTTGCTCGCCGCGTCGCCGAACGTGCTGGTCGTGCATCCGTCGGTGCCGGCGAAGAACTTCAGGCAGCTCGTCGCGTATGCGAAGGAGCATCCGGGCAAGCTCAATTTCGCGACGCCCGGCGACGGCGGCGGCGCGCACCTCGCCGGCGAGCTGCTGAACATCGAGGCCGACATCAAGACGGTGCACATTCCGTACAAGGGCATCGCGCCGGCCGTCAACGACCTGCTCGGCGGCAACGTGCAGATGATGTTCGCCGGGATCTCGACGGTGCTGCAGCACATCAAGGCCGGCAAGCTCGTCGCGATCGCGATCGCGAGCCCGCGCCGCTCGCCGCAGCTGCCCGACGTGCCGACCGTCGCCGAAGCCGGCCTGCCGGGTTTCGACGTGACGTCGTGGTACGGCCTCGTCGTGCGCGCCGGTACGCCGGCGGCGATCGTGCAGAAGCTGCAGCGCGACATCGCCGAGGTGCTGAAAAGCGACGAGGTCGGCGCGAAGCTCGCCGGCCTCGGCCTCGAACCGGTCGGCAACACGCCGGAAGCGTTCGACG
>JBDTXV010000437.1:0-2737 GCA_040006015.1 Caldimonas sp. | reverse complement strand
GCACTGACCGACATGCGCGCCGGCGACAGCGCCGCGATGCTGCGCGATTGCTGAAAGAACGGGCGGCTTGCGGTTCGCTCGGGCCGCGCGCAACTGACCGTTCGGCGACCCGCGCCGCTCAGCGCTCCCGACCTGCCCGCCGCAGCACCTGCGTGACCGGCTCGACCAGGTACTGCAGCGGCGTGCGCTCCTCGCCGTTGATGTATACCTCGGCCGGCATCCCGGCCTGCAGCTTGACGTCGCCGGCGTGGGCGAGCGAGTTTGGATCGGCCTCGATCAGCGCGACGTAGTAGGCCTGGTTCGTCGCGCGGTCGACGGTGCGGTCCGCACCGATGTAGAACACCTTGCCTTCGACCAGTTTCGTGGTCCGATACTTGAACGCGGTGAAGCGGATTTCGGCCCGCTGTCCCTGCTGGACCCGGCTGACGTCTTCGGTGCGGATGTGCGCTTCGACGACGAGACGCGGGTTGACCGGCACGATGTCGGCGATCGGCTCGCGCGGCGAGACGACGCTGCCCGGCGTCGTGAACTTCAGGTTGATCACGTCGCCCGCAACCGGCGCGACGATGACCTGCCGGCTCGAAGCGTCGACCGTCTTCCGCTGCTCCTGCTGGATTTCGGTGAGCTTGGCTGCGCTGACCTTCAGTTGGTCGCTCGCCTGCTGGCGATAGTCGCTCTCGAGCGACTTGATGCGCAGGTCGGCGTCGAGAAGACGCTGCTGGGCGCGCGCCAGTTCCGAGCGCCGCTCTTCGAGCTTGACGCCGTAGTCGGCGACGGTCGCCTCGAGCTGCGCGATGCGCGTCGCCGAAATGAAGCCATCCTTCAGCAAGCGGCGATTCGTCTCGAGCTCCACCTTCTGGAATTTCAGCGATTCGGTCGCCTGCTCGATCTGGGCGCGCAGCGACGCCGCTTCCTGCACCACCCTCGCCTGCTGCGCCCGCAGCAGCGTCGACTGGCCGACAAGCGCGTCACGGCGCGCAGCGAAGAGCGCCCGCTCCTTGGCGATCTGCTCGACGACGCGCGGGTCTGTGCGCGCCGCCTCGACGACATCGGCCGGAAAGACAACTTCACGTGCCGACATCTGCTCCGCTTCGAGCCGCGCCAGGCTGGCGCGCTCGACCGCGACGCGGTAGTCGAGCCGGTTCAGATCGGCATCGACCGAGACGTCGCCGAGGACCAGCAGCGGCTCGCCCTGCGCGACGCGCTGGCCGTCGCGCACCCTGACTTCGCGCACCGTGCCGCCTTCGGCATGTTGAACGACGCGACGGTCGAGGTCGACCTTGACGAACGAGCTCGCGACGACGGCGGCCGAGAGCGGTGCCAACGCGAGCCAGAGGCAGATCGGAACGAGCCCGACGACGAGCACCACGCCGGCCCAGCGGGCGATGCGGCGGGCCTCGCGCAGCTGATCGGCGAGCGGCGCGCCTGGATCGAGAGCGGCCGTCGTTGCAGCGTTGCTCATCACGCGTGCCCTTCTCGTGCGGGTTGCGCCGCGACCGGCTCATGCGGAGCGGCGCCGCGCGCCATCGCGACGACCTGCGCGCCGCCCGCGGCCGGCTGCGGCGCGGCCTGGGCCTTCTGCGCCATCGCGCGCATCACTTCGGCGGCCGGTCCGTAGTGCTGGATCTTGCCGGCGTCGAGAACGAGCATCTTGTCGACGTGCTGGATCAAGGTCGCACGGTGCGTGACGACGACGACGGTCGCGTGTCCGCGCAGCGCCTGCAGCGTCGCGGCGAGCGCCATCTCGCCGGCGCCGTCGAGGTTCGAGTTGGGCTCGTCGAGGATCACCACCTTCGGCTCGCCGTAGAGAGCGCGCGCCAGCGCGATACGCTGCCGCTGTCCGGGCGAAATCAACGCGCCCTGCGGGTCGATCATCGTGTCGTAACCCTCGGGCAGCGCAAGGATCAGCTCGTGCACATGGGCGCGCTGCGCGGCCTCGACGACCTTCTTCGAATCGACCTTGCCGAGCCGCGCGATGTTCTCGGCGACGCTGCCGGGGAAAAGCTCGACGTCCTGCGGCACGTAGCCGAGCCACGGACCGAGATCTTCGCGCGGCCATTGCGAGACGTCGGCCTGATCGAGGCGGACGGTGCCGGAAGTCGGGTTCCAGACGCCGGTCAGCAGCCGCACCAGCGTCGACTTGCCGGCGCCGCTCGCGCCGATCACCGCGAGCGACTCGCCCGGATCGAGCTGCAGCGACACGCCGGCGATCAGCATCCGTTCGCCTTGCGGCGCGCGATACATCAGGTTCTGCGCAAGCAGCGCGCCGGTCGGCGCGGGCAGCGCCATCCGATCGGGCTGCGCAACGGCGGCATCGAGCATGTCGCGCAGGCGACCGAACGCGGCGCGACCTTCGGCGAGGATGCGCCAGCTGCCGACGATCAGCTCGACCGGCGCGAGCGCGCGGCCGAGCAGCGTCGTCGTCGCGATCATCACGCCCGGCGTCGCTTCGGCGGTGATCACCAGATAGGCGCCGAGCGCGAGCATCATCACCTGCACCGACTGGCGCACGGTGCGCGTCAACGCCGCCATCGCGACGGTCTTCGTCGCAGTCGGCGCGACGCAGTCGCTCGCCCCGGACCGCTCGCCGATGCGCACTTCCACATCCCAGGTTGTGGCTGTCGATGACTCCGGCGGCGCGGTGTCGATGACGACCACGGTGGAGCACGCTTTCGGGTCGCATCTGATGGTCGAGGGCTTCGTCTTGAACAACCAGCTCACCGACTTTTCGTTCATC
>JBDTXV010000436.1:0-2754 GCA_040006015.1 Caldimonas sp. | reverse complement strand
CCAAGGAATACATCGCCGCCGGCGACATGATGCAGGTGCAGATCGGCCAGCGCCTGACGAAGCGCTACACCGAGTCGCCGCTCAGCCTGTACCGCGCGCTGCGCTCGCTCAACCCGTCGCCGTACATGTATTTCTACGACATGGGCGAGTTCCAGATCGTCGGCGCGTCGCCCGAGATCCTGGTGCGCCAGGAGGCGACGCCGGAAGGCCCGAAGGTGACGATCCGGCCGCTCGCCGGCACGCGTCCGCGCGGCGCGACGCCGGAGCAGGACAAGGCGCTCGAGCACGAGCTGTCGAACGATCCGAAGGAGCGCGCCGAGCACGTGATGCTGATCGACCTCGCGAGGAACGACATCGGCCGCATCGCGAAGACCGGCAGCGTCGAGGTCACCGACTCGTTCACGGTCGAACGCTATTCGCATGTGATGCACATCGTCAGCAACGTCGAAGGGCTGCTGCAGCCGGGGATGACGAGCCTCGACGTGCTGAAGGCGACGTTCCCGGCCGGCACGCTGACCGGCGCGCCGAAAATCCGCGCGATGGAGATCATCGACGAACTCGAGCCGGTCAAGCGCGGCATCTACGGCGGCGCGGTCGGCTACCTGAGCTTCGCCGGCGACATGGACGTCGCGATCGCGATCCGCACCGGCATCGTCAAGGACCAGACGCTGTACGTGCAGGCCGCGGCCGGCATCGTCGCCGACTCGGTGCCGGAGCTCGAATGGAAAGAGACCGAAGCGAAGGCGCGCGCGCTGATCCGCGCGGCCGAGCTGGTCGAGGAGGGCTTCTGAGATGCTGTTGATGATCGACAACTACGACAGCTTCACCTACAACCTCGTGCAGTATTTCGGCGAGCTCGGCGAGGAGGTGCGCGTGTTCCGCAACGACGAGATAACGGTCGACGGCATCGGCGCGCTGCGGCCCGAGCGCCTGGTGCTGTCGCCGGGCCCGTGCTCGCCGGCCGAAGCCGGCATCTGCGTCGATGCGATCAAGGCCTACGCCGGCCGCCTGCCGATCCTCGGCGTCTGCCTCGGCCACCAGGCGATCGGTGCGGCGCTCGGCGGCCGCGTCGTCCGCGCGCGCACGCTGATGCACGGCAAGACCAGCGTGATCACGACCGACGAGCGCGGCGTCTATCGCGCGCTGCCCAAACGCTTCACGGTGATCCGCTATCACTCGCTCGCGCTCGAGCGCGAAACGCTGCCGGATGTCTTCGACGTCACCGCGACGTCGGACGACGGCGAGATCATGGGCGTGCGGCACCGCGAGCTGGCCGCGACCGCCGCGCCGCTCGAAGGCGTTCAGTTCCACCCGGAATCGATCCTGACCGAGCACGGGCATGCAATGCTGAAGAACTTTCTGGAGGCCGCGCGATGAATGTTGTCGATCTGCGCAGCGATACCGTGACGCGGCCGACCGCCGCGATGCGCGCCGCGATGGCGGCGGCCGAGGTTGGCGACGACGTGTTCGGCGACGATCCGACCGTCGACGCGCTGCAGCGACGGATCGCGTCGATGCTCGGCAAGGAGGCCGCGCTGTTCGTGCCGAGCGGGACGCAGAGCAACCTCGTCGCGATCATGTCCCACTGCGGCCGCGGCGACGAATACATCGTCGGCCAGATGGCCCACACCTACCGATGGGAAGGCGGTGGCGCGGCAGTGCTCGGCAGCGTGCAGCCGCAGCCGCTCGAGCACGAGGCCGACGGCACGCTCGCGCTCGCCGCGATCGCGGCTGCGATCAAGCCCGACGACGCGCACTTCGCGCGCAGCCGGCTGCTCTGCCTCGAGAACACGATCGGCGGCAAGTTGCTGCCGATGGGCTATATCGTCGAGGCCACCGCGCTCGCGCGCGAACGCGGCCTCGCGACCCATCTCGACGGCGCGCGGCTTTTCAACGCCGCGGTTGCGCTCGGCGGCGACGCAAAAGCAAATGCCCACGCGATCGCCGCACATTTCGACAGTGTCTCGGTCTGTTTCTCGAAGGGCCTCGGTGCGCCGGTCGGCTCGGCGCTGGTCGGTTCGCACGAATTCATCCATGCTGCCCACCGCTGGCGCAAGATGCTCGGCGGCGGCATGCGCCAAGCCGGCGTGCTCGCTGCTGCGGCGCTGCACGCTCTCGAGCACCATGTCGAGCGCCTCGCCGAAGACCATGCCCTCGCGCGGCGCCTCGCCGAAGGGCTGCGCGGGCTGCCCGGCCTCGCGGTCGAGACGCCGCAGAGCAACATCATCTTCGCCGACCTGCGCGGCGAGCGCGCCGCCGGTCTGATCGAGCATCTGAAGGCGCGCGGCGTGCTCGCGATCGGGCTCTACCGGCTGCGCTTCGTGACCCATCTCGATGTCGATGCCGCCGGCATCGACAGAGCCGTGGCCGCGGTGCGCGAGCACCTCGCCGCGTGAAGCCCGGCAATTCCGATGGCGATCGATCGCCGGACAACTCGACAGCTCCAACCGCCTGACGCGGCCGACTCGTTGCCAGACTAATGCGAACGGAGACCCCGATGCCGATCACCAACCTCGACGCGCTGGCCCGGACGATCGACCATCGCGAGATCTTCCACGACGAGATGCTCGCGCTGGTGCGCCGCATCATGAGCGGCGAGATGTCGCCGGTGATGATGGCCGCGGTGCTGGTCGGGCTGCGCGTCAAGAAGGAAACGATCGGCGAGATCACCGCGGCGGCGCAGGTGATGCGCGAGTTCTCGACCAAGGTCGAGGTCGCCGACCGGAGGCATCTGGTCGATATCGTCGGCACCGG
>JBDTXV010000435.1:0-2757 GCA_040006015.1 Caldimonas sp. | reverse complement strand
GCGCTGCCGCACGGTCGCTCGTCCACGCTGCGCTGTGCGATTCTGGTTGCGGCCGCTCTGGCGTTCGCGTCGGGCGAGGCGTCGGCAGGCGCGTTGCGCAATCCGTCGGGCGCGTTCGGCGCGCTGGCCGTGTTCGCGGGGCTGCTGTTCATGCGCGAATGGCCGCTGGCGTTGACCGGATCGATCTGGGCCGCCGGTTTCGCATTCGTCGCCGCGCTCTGGTTCTTGCGCGCGCGCTACCGTGCCGAACTGTCGACGCCGAACGTGGGGTCGGTCGTTCAACCTCTCGGGAAGGCTGTGTTGCCGCCGGGTCCGGTGCTGGGCTCCCTCGGTTCGGTGCCGGGCTCGGTCGCAGATACCGGCGCTCTTCTCGGCGCTGCGCGGCGCTGCTTCGTCGATCTGCAGGCAGCGTGGGATCTCGGCGATATCGCCGTGCTGCGCGAACGTACGACGCCCGAGATGCTCGAGGAGTTGCTGCAGGAGTTGCCGCTGCGCGGATTGGGTCCGAACCGGACCGATGTGCTGACGCTCGATGCCGCACTGATCGGCTTCGAACGGCTCGGGTCGCGTTGCCTTGCCAGCATCGAGTTCTCGGGGATGATTCGCGAACATGCGGAGCAGGGCGCCGCGCCCTTCAAGGAAGTCTGGATGCTGACCTGTGCCGAAGCCGACAGGCCGGATTGGCGCCTGGCGCGCCAGCAGGCGCTCTTGTAGCGCCTGGTCGGCGGACCGCGAGAGGCAGTGCGCAGCGCGCACGTACCCCTCGGTCAAGGGCCCCGTGGTCAAGGGTTTTGGGCCGGTCGGGGCGCAATTACACTCCCCCACTCTTGCGCCGCGGCCGGCTCGCGCTGAAAGCGAGCAAAAATGGACAGTCGCGCTACTCGCCCCTAGGCCGCAAGAGCCGCGGCGACTTTTGTTTATGACACGATTACGAATGCCCTCAATATCTGAATCATCCTCACCCGCTGCGCGCTGCATTTCCATCGTCGGCCGCACTGCAATCGTGGTGATGCTCGCGTCGACACTGCTCGTCGGTTGCGGCGACAAGAAGAAAGACGCCGCCGCGTCGCAGACCGCCGCGAAGGTCAACAAGGAAGAGATCACCGTTCACCAGATCAACTACGTGCTGTCGCAACAGCGTGGACTGGCGCCGGCGCAAGCCGCGTCTGCCGGCAGGCAGGTCCTCGAAGGGCTGATCGATCAGGAACTCGCGGTGCAGAAGGCTTCCGACCAGAAGCTCGATCGCGACCCGCGCGTCGTGCAACAGCTCGAGGGCGCGCGTCGCGAAATCATCGCCCGCGCTTACCTCGAGAAGATCGGGCAGGGCGCGCCGAAACCGACGCCGCAGGAAATCAAGGCGTATTACGCAGCTCACCCGGCGCTTTTCAAGGAGCGACGGGTCTACAACTTCCAGGAAATCAATATTCAGGCCAAACCCGAGCAGATCGAAACCGTGCGCGCCAAGCTCGCCGCGGCGAAGGATCTGGCCGAGTTCGCGGCTTTCCTGAAGGCGAACGACTATCGCTTCAGCGTCAACGAGGCGGCACGCGGGGCGGAGCAGTTGCCGCTTGCGAATCTCGACAAGATCGCGCAGATGAAGGACGGACAGAGCATCTTCTCCGCGAATCCGAACGGCGTGACCGTGCTGTACCTCGCCGGCTCGCGCAGCCAGTCGGTCGACGAGCAGCGCGCCATTCCCGCGATCGAGCAATTCCTGCTGAACGAGCGCAAGCGCAAATTGGTCGCCGACGATCTGAAGGCGCTGCGCGGTTCGGCGAAGATCGAATACGTCGGTTCGTACGCGGCCGATGCCGCGAAGGCCGCCGCCGCTGCACCGCCGCCGGCACCGGAAGCGCCGCCGCTGATGACGATCGCCCCGACCTTGCCGCCGGCTGCTTCCGCAGCGACGCAGCTCGAGGTCGCGCCACGTCCGGTTTCGGCTTCTTCGATGCCGAGCACGATCCTTGACAAAGGCCTCAAGGGAATGAAGTAGCGAGTTCGGGCGACCCGCGATCGGCCGGTGCGCCGGCCGGATGGCCCCTAACGCTGACCCCCTACGTGATTTCACCTGTATGAGAACGACGATGCGATATCTGTTTCAGGCCCTGCTGCTGGCCTTGGCGCTGGCGCAAGGTGCATACGCGCAAACGGCGCGGCCCGCGCCGTCGCCGCAAGCTCAGCGCCAGGCCGCGCAACCGCAGACGCCGCGCCAGGCTGCGCAGTCGCAACCGGCCGAGTCGGCGCAGTCGGCGGCACAGACGCCGCAGCGCGCAGAGACCGTGCTCGGTGTCGGCGACATGATTCGGGCCACGGTTTATCAGAACCCGGATCTGACGGTCGAGGCGCGCATCTCCGAACTCGGGCAGATCAACTTTCCGCTGATCGGCAATGTCGTCGTCGGCGGCTCGACGATCGCCGTGGCTGAGCAGAAAATCGCGAAGTCGCTCCGTGACGGCGGATTCGTGCTGCGGCCGCAGGTCACGATCCAGGTCACGCAAATTCGCAGCAACCAGGTCTCGATCCTCGGCCAGGTCAACAAGCCCGGGCGCTATCCGATCGACATGGTCGGCAGCAAGGTCTCCGAAATGGTCGCGGCCGCCGGCGGCGTGCTGCCGACCGGAGCCGACGTCGTCACCTTGGTCGGCAATCGCAACGGCAACCCGATCAAGCTCGACATCGATCTGCCGGCGATCCTGCAGGCAGGCAAGTCCGAGCTCGACATGACGGTCGAGAACGGCGACATCATCTATGTCGACC
>JBDTXV010000434.1:0-2762 GCA_040006015.1 Caldimonas sp. | reverse complement strand
CAAGAAGGAGACGATCGGCGAGATCACCGCGGCGGCGCAGGTGATGCGCGAGTTCGCGACCAAGGTCGAGGTCGCCGACCGGAGGCATCTGGTCGATATCGTCGGCACCGGCGGCGACGGCTCGCACACGTTCAACATCTCGACCTGCAGCATGTTCGTCGCGGCCGCCGGCGGCGCGCGCGTCAGCAAGCACGGCAATCGCAGCGTCTCGAGCAAGTCGGGCAGCGCCGACGTGCTCGAGGCGCTCGGCGTGCCGCTGACGTTGAGTCCGAAAGCGATCGCGCAGTCGATCGCCGATACCGGGATCGGCTTCATGTTCGCGCCGAACCACCATCCGGCGATGAAGAATGTCGCCCCGGTCCGCAAGGAGCTCGGCGTCCGCACGATCTTCAACATCCTCGGGCCGCTGACGAACCCGGCCGATGCGCCGAACATCCTGATGGGCGTGTTCCATCCCGATCTGGTCGGGATCCAGGTGCGCGCGCTGCAGCGTCTCGGCGCCGAGCATGCGGTCGTCGTCTACGGCCGCGACGGGATGGACGAAATCTCGCTCGGCGCGGCGACGATGGTCGGCGAATTCCGCAACGGCGCGATCACAGAATACGAGATCCACCCGGAGGATTTCGGCATCACGATGGCGAGCAACCGCGCGTTCAAGGTCGAGACGCCGGAGGAGTCAAAGGCGCTGCTGCTCGCGGTACTGCAGAACGAGCCCGGTCCGGCGCGCGACATCGTCGTGCTGAATGCCGGCGCGGCGCTGTACGCGGCCGACGTCGCGGCGAGCATGGCCGACGGTATCGCGCTCGCGCGCGAGGCGATCGCGTCGGGCAAGGCGCTCGCGACGCTGCATCGCTTCGTCGCGCGGACCCAGGAGCTGGCGCGGGCATGAGTCCGGAACCCGTTTTGGCGGAAAGGCCTCGATGAGCGACATCCTGCAGCGCATCGTCGAGGTCAAGCGCGACGAGATCAGCGTCGCGCGGCGCCGGCGCGACCTCGCGTCCTTGCGCCGCGATGCCGAGACGCTCGGCGGCCAACGCGATTTCGTCGCGGCGTTGCGCACGAAGATCGCGGCCGGTTTCGCTGCGGTGATCGCCGAGATCAAGAAGGCGAGCCCGAGCAAGGGCGTGCTGCGCGAGCGCTTCGAGCCGGCCCGCATCGCCGAGAGCTATGCGCGTCACGGCGCGGCCGCGCTGAGCGTGCTGACCGACGTGAATTTCTTCCAGGGTGCGCCGGCGTTCCTCGAACAAGCCCGCGCCGCGATGCCGCTGCCGGTGCTGCGCAAGGACTTCATCGTCGATCCATACCAGGTCTACGAATCGCGCGCGCTCGGCGCCGACTGCATCCTGCTGATCGCCGCGATCCTCGACGATGCACTGATGCGCGACCTCGAGGCACAGGCGCACGAGCTGGGGATGGCGGTGCTGGTCGAGGTGCACGACGGCACCGAGCTCGAGCGCGCGCTCGGCCTGCGCACGCCGCTCGTCGGCATCAACAACCGCAATCTGCGCACGTTCGAGGTGACCCTCGCGACGACGCTCGGGCTGCTCGTCGCGGTGCCGCCGGATCGCCTGACGGTGACCGAGAGCGGCATCCTCGCGGCCGCCGACGTGCAGCGGATGCGCGATGCGAACGTCCACGCGTTTCTGGTCGGCGAGGCCTTCATGCGCGCCGACGACCCGGGCGTCGCGCTCGCCGAACTGTTCCGGTGACAGCCGACGATCTGCCGGCGGCCTTCGCGTCGTTGCCGCCGCCTTGGGCCGACGCGCTGGCGGGCTGGACCCCGGCATTGCGGCAGGCCGTTGTCGCAAATGTCCGCCGGGTTTCCGGCGCGCGCTCGATCGCGCCGCCGGATCCGTTTCGCGCGCTGCGACTCGTTTCGCCGGACGCGGTCAAGGTCGTCGTGTTCGGGCAGGACCCGTATCCGACTGCCGGACACGCCGACGGCCTGGCGTTCTCGGCCGGCCGCGGCAAGCCGCGCTCGCTGGCGCGGATCTTCGAAGTGCTGGCGCGCGACCGGCCCGGGTTCGCGGCGCCGGAGTCGTGGACGCTCGATGCCTGGGCGTTGCAGGGCGTGCTGCTGCTGAATCCGGTGCTGACGGTCGAAGTCGGTCGCGCCGGCAGTCACGAGGTATGCGGTTGGCAGGCGCTCACTTGCCAGATCGTCGAAATGCTTTGCCGCCGGCCCGATCCGCCGGTGTTCCTGCTTTGGGGTTCGAAGGCGCAGGCGTTCTTCGCCGCGGCGCGCCCTGCCGGAACCGTCCCGCGCGTGCTCGCGACGCGGCATCCGTCGTACGACTTCGAGCGCCGCTTCATGGCGCCGCCGGACAGCCATTTCCTCGCGACCGAGGAGCTGGTCGACTGGTGGCGCTTCGAACCCGCACCGCCGCGCGTGTTATAGTCCCGAGTTCGTCTCGGAGGGGTGCCCGAGTGGCTAAAGGGGGCAGACTGTAAATCTGTTGGCTTACGCCTACGCTGGTTCGAATCCAGCCTCCTCCACCAACGACGAGAACCGGTTCAACAGCTTTAAGCGCGGGAGTAGCTCAGTTGGTAGAGCTTTTGCCTTCCAAGCAAAATGTCGCGAGTTCGAGTCTCGTCTCCCGCTCCATCGATCGAATCGCCACGCGGAGTCCGTAGTTTTTCAGCAGTGATGCAGCGTCGTCGTGGTCTCCAGCGGTTTATGCAGCGCGTCTGCACAAACCTTTGCGGACTGCCCATGTGGCTCAGTGGTAGAGCACTCCCTTGGTAAGGGAGAGGTCGCGCGT
>JBDTXV010000433.1:0-2768 GCA_040006015.1 Caldimonas sp. | reverse complement strand
AGTCTCATCCGAGAACGTCGCGGACCGGCGCGAAGCTGCGGCGGTGATGGCGGCAGGCGCCGTGCCTTCGCAGGGCCTCGAGATGCTCCGGCGTCGAATAGCCCTTGTGAGCGGCGAAGCCGTACTCGGGGTGCTCGGCGTGCAGCGTTTCGCAGAGTCGGTCGCGATGGACCTTCGCGACGATCGATGCTGCCGAAATCGCTCGCACCTTCGCGTCGCCGCCGACAATCGCGCGGCAGGCGACCGCGAGGGTCGGCAACTGGTTGCCGTCGACGAAGACGACCTGCGGCGTCAGATGCAGCCCGTCGACCGCGCGCCGCATCGCGAGCAGCGCCGCCTGCAGGATGTTGATCGTGTCGATCTCGTCGACCGTCGCCTCGCCGACGCTCCAGCAAAGCGCTTTCCTGCGGATCTCGGCGCAAAGGCGCTCGCGCGTCGGTGCGGTCAGCAGCTTCGAATCGTTCAGGCCGCGGATCGGGCGGCGCTCGTCGAGAATCACCGCGGCCGCGACGACCGGCCCTGCCAGCGGACCGCGCCCGACTTCGTCGACGCCGGCCATCAGGCCGCTGACGTCGAAGATCAGGCTCAGCTGGCTAGCGCGCAAGAACTTCTTGGATTGCATCGGTCGCTATCTTGACGGTTTCGCAACGCAGTTCCTCGTGAAGCATACGAAAGCGCGCGCCGAGCGCCGCGCAGGCGGCCGGGTCATCGAGCCAGCCGAGCGCCGCAGCAGCGATTGCTTCCGGCGTCGCGTCGCCCTGCAGCAGCTCGGGCACCGCGAAGTCGCGCAGCAGGATGTTCGGCAGCGCGACCCACGGCTGGTACTTCATCCGCTTGCTCATCTGCCAGCTGAGCGCGTGCATCGCGTAGACGACGACCATCGGACGCTTGAAGAGCGCGGCCTCGAGCGTCGCGGTGCCGCTCGCGACCAGCACGACATCGCAGGCAGCGAGCGCTTCGTGCGAGTGCCCGTCGTGCAGATCGATATTCGCGTCGGGCGCGTGGAGCCTGCGCAGCGGCTCGATAAGATGCCGCAGACCCGGGACGATCGGCAGCACGAAGCGCAGCCCTGGCCGTTGCCGCTGCAGTGCCGCGGCGGCGCCGAGCAGCCGCGGCGCGATGTACTGGATCTCGGCGCGCCGGCTGCCAGGCAAGATCGCGACGACGCGGTCGCTCTCGCCGAGGCCGAACCGTGTCCGGCTCTCGGCGCGCGGTACGTCGAGCGGAATCGACGCGGCGAGCGGATGGCCGACATAGACCGCGGCGACGCCCTGCTTCGCGTAGATCGCCGGCTCGAACGGGAAGATGCACAGCACCAGGTCGGTCGCGCGCCGGATCTTCTCGATCCGCTTGCCGCGCCAGGCCCAGATCGAAGGGCTGATGAAGTGGATCGTCTTGATGCCGGCCGCCTTCAGGCGCGCCTCGAGATCGAGATTGAAGTCGGGCGCGTCGACGCCGATGAACGCCGTCGGCGGCGCCTGCAGCAGTCGCTCGGCAAGCGCGCTGCGGATCGCGGCGATCTCGCGATAGTGGCTCAGCACCTCGACATAGCCGCGCACCGCGAGCTTGTCGTGAGGCCACCATGCGTCGAAGCCCTGCGCCGCCATCTTCGGACCGCCGATCCCACACGCGCGCAAATCCGGCCAGCGTGCGCGCAGCCCCTGCAGCAGCATGCCGGCGAGCAGATCGCCGGAGGCTTCGCCGGCAACCATCGCGAAGGTCGGCGCAGTCATGCGGCTCTTCAGCGCGCGATGCCGCGCGTCGAGCGCCCGAGGAACTCGGTCATCGTCGCGATATCGAGCGCCGCTTCGGGACGCGTCGTCGCGAGCGCGGCGATCTGCGCGCGCGCGTCGTCGAAGGTCAGGCCGGAGCGATACAGAAGCCGGTGCATCTGCTTGACCGCGGCGAGCCGCGCGGCGTCGAAGCCGCGCCGGCGCAGGCCCTCGACGTTGTAGCCGCGCAGCGCGAGCGGATTGCCGTCGACCGTCATGAACGGCGGCACGTCCTGCGTCACCGCGCTTGCGAAGCCGGCCATCGCATGCGCACCGATCTTGACGAACTGGTGCACGCCGGTCAGCCCGCCGATGAAGACCCAGTCGTCGAGGCGCACGTGTCCGGCGAGCGTCGCATTGTTCGCGAGGATCGTGTGGTCGCCGACCCGGCAGTCGTGCGCGATGTGCACGTAGGCCATGATCCAGTTGTCGTCGCCGATCCGCGTGACGCCGCTGTCCTGCGCGGTGCCGAGATTGAAGGTGCAGAACTCGCGCACCGTGTTGCGGTCGCCGATCTCGAGCGCGGTGTCTTCGCCGGCGTATTTCTTGTCCTGCGGCACCGCGCCGAGCGAGCAGAACTGGAACACGTGGCAGTCGCGGCCGATCGTCGCGCGGCCCTCGATCACGCTGTGCGCGCCGATCGTCGTGCCGGCGCCGATCTTCACCTTCGCACCGACGATCGCATAGGGACCGATCGTGACCGTGTCGGCCAGTTCGGCGCCGCGCTCGACCAGCGCCGTCGCGTGGACCGTCGCCATGCCGTTCCCCGAGCCCGTCAGCCGACCGTGCGCATCGTGCACATCAGCTCGGCCTCCGCGACGATGGCGTCGGCGACCCGGGCCTCGCTGGTGAACTTGACGATGCCGGCCTTCATCCGGTCGAGCGTGACATGCAACTTCAACTGGTCGCCGGGCTCGACCGGACGCTTGAAGCGAGCCCGATCGATGCCGGCGAAATAGAACACCGTCTTGTTGTCGGGACGCACGTCGAGGTTGT
>JBDTXV010000432.1:0-2771 GCA_040006015.1 Caldimonas sp. | reverse complement strand
CCGGCGGCATCTGCGGCTCGGACCTGCACTACTACCAGCACGGCGGCTTCGGCACGATCCGGATCCAGGAGCCGATGGTGCTCGGCCACGAGGTCGCCGGCGTCGTCGAGGAAGTCGGCGCCGGTGCCGGCGATCTCGCGGTCGGCGATCGCATCGCGGTCAGTCCGAGCCGGCCGTGCGGCATCTGCCGCTTCTGCCAGCTCGGGCTGCAGAACCATTGCCTCGACATGCGCTATTACGGCAGCGCGATGCGGATGCCGCATGTGCAGGGCGCGTTCCGCAAGGAGATCGTCATCGAGGCGAGCCAGGCGCACCGGCTTGCCGACGGCGTCAGCGATGGCGAAGGCGCGATGGCCGAGCCGCTCGCGGTCGCGCTGCATGCGGTCAACCGCGCCGGGCCGCTGCTCGGCCGCTCGGTGCTGGTGACCGGCTGCGGGCCGATCGGCGCGATGGTCGTGATCGCCGCGCGCCGCGCCGGTGCCGGCCACATCGTCGCGACCGATGTCGTCGCCCAGCCGCTGCGCAAGGCCGCGAAGGTCGGCGCCGACGAGACGATCAACGTCGCCGACGAGCCGGATGCGCTGGCCCGCTATGCGGCGCAGAAAGGCCAGTTCGACGTGCTGTTCGAGGCCAGCGGCAACGAGCGCGCATTGCGCTCGGCCTTCGACGTCGTGCGGCCGCGCGGCGTCGTCGTCCAGCTCGGCCTTTCGGGCAGCGAGATGACGTTGCCGTTCAACACCGTCGTCGCGAAGGAGTTCGATCTGCGCGGCGCGTTTCGCTTCCACGAGGAGTTCGCGGTCGCGGTGCAGTTGATCAACAAGGGCCTCGTCGACCTGAAGCCGCTGGTCTCGGCGACCCTGCCGTACCGCGACGCCGGTCGCGCGTTCGCGCTGGCTGCCGATCGAACGCAGGCGATGAAGGTGCTGCTGAGCTTCGATTGAGCGGCGCCGGATGGCACTCGACGTCGTCACCGTCGGCGAGGCGATGGTCCTTTTCGCGGCCGAGCAGCCGGGGCCGATCGAAGAGGCGACTTCGTTCGTGCGGACCAGCGCCGGCGCCGAACTGAACGTCGCGATCGGCCTCGCCCGCCTCGGTCTCGAAGTCGGCTATCTGAGCCGCGTCGGCGACGACCCGTTCGGCCGCTATCTGCTGAAGACGCTCGACCGGGAACGGATCGATCGGTCGTGCGTCGCAGTCGACGGTGCCCATCCGACCGGCCTGATGCTGAAGTCGCGCAGCGACGACGGCAGCGATCCGGCGACGGCCTACTTCCGGCGCGGCTCCGCGGCGAGCCGCCTCGGCGTCGGCGACAACCCGAAGGCCTGGTGCGCGACCGCGCGCCATCTGCATCTCTCCGGCGTCTTCGCGGCCGTCTCGGCGACGACCCTCGAGCTCGCCTTCGCGCTCGCCGCCGATGCGCGCGCGGCGGGCCGGACGATCTCGTTCGATCCGAACTTGAGGCCGTCGTTGTGGCCGTCGCAGGCAGAGATGATCCAGTCGCTGAACCGGCTCGCTTCGCTGTGCGACTGGGTCCTGCCCGGCCTTGCCGAAGGCCGCCTCCTGACCGGACGCGACAGCCCCGAGGACATCGCCGCGTTCTATCTGGAGCGCGGCGCGAGCAGCGTCATCGTCAAGCTCGGACCGGCCGGCGCCTGCTATGCCGACGCCGGCGCGCACGGCTACGCGGCCGGCGTGCCGGTCGCGCGCGTCGTCGACACGGTCGGCGCCGGCGACGGCTTCGCGGTCGTCGCGATCGCGGCGCTGCTCGAAGGCCTGAGCCTCGCTGATGCCGCGGCCCGCGGCAACGCGATCGGTGCGCGCGTCGTGCAGTTTCCGGGCGACTGCGACGGCCTGCCGACCCGCGCCGAGCTCGCCGCGCCGATCGGCTGACGAAGCGTCGCGCCGATCGCTACAGTCCCCGATTTTCGAACGCAAAGAGCCGTGACGAATCCTGCGCTCGCCGACGCGAGCTTCTCCGCCCACACGCCGATGATGCAGAAGCGTAGAAAGCAGCGCTGGCGCGGGTTACGAGGCAGGTAGAAAAAATACTACGCTAAAACCTACGGTAGCGCCATTAAAGGTTGGTTGACCCGCCACATGCTTCGAGAATTGACACTATTGTTGCCGCACCGTCCAGGCTAACGCCGTCAGTCGCCGACGACAGCCTGGCAGCGGTTGCCGTCGCTCGCAATCGACTGACTGTCGAGCTCGGCGCCCGTTAGCTTCGGCACGCCCGACGAGAGCACGATTGAGTGGCTGCGTGGCTGTCCCTACGCGCCGGCCGGCGAGGCGTTTAAACAGTCTGTTCCGGTCCTTTGGCCGCAGGCTTGACCGGCAGCAGGTGGCCCGATTCGGAGTAGTGTCGACGCCTCGTTCTAGCGAGCTGATCTCGACGCGGCGGCAAGGATGATGCGAGCGACACGCAAGACGCTTGTCCGAATCTCAGCGAACACTTGATGAAATCTAGGCCTGATTCATCGCATGAGGGTCGTCTCTGACCAACTAGAGTTCACTGGAGCTTGCAGTGAGGCCCGTGATGGAGCGAAACGAGATTGCACTGTCGAGGCAGACTCAGATCGATCCGCTCTCGATCGAATTTCTGCGCCTTCCCTTGGTCATTCGGCGCACCGGTCTGGGCAGGTCGACCATCTACCGAATGGTCGCGGCGCAGACTTTCCCGCCACCGGTGCGGTTGGCCGGTCGCGCAGTCGGCTGGCGGCGAACGGATCTCGATCGCTGGAGCGCTGATCGTCCCCCGGCTGGGCACTAGG
>JBDTXV010000431.1:0-2774 GCA_040006015.1 Caldimonas sp. | reverse complement strand
CGGCGAGGATGCGGCGGCCGCGCAGGATCATGTCCTCGTGCAGGCTCGGCACGTAAGGCAGGTACAGCAACGACATGTCCGCTTCCTCGGGCAGGCGGTTGCCCTTGTGGCCGTTGCACGGCCGGCACGCGCTGATGCAGTTCATCCAGCTGTCGAGGCCGCCGCGCGACGTCGGCACGATGTGCTCGCGGGTCATCTCGTCGACATGGAAAAGGCCGCCGCAATACGCGCAGATCTGCCGGTCGCGCGCGAACAGCTTCGGGTTGCTGAGAGCCGGCGTGCGCCGCCATGCGCGCGTCGGCACCGAGCCGCGCACCGCGATGATCGGATGAACCTCGATGCGCGACTGCAGACCCGTGCGCCGCTGCGTGCCGCCGCGAAGCACATAGAACGTCTTGCCGAGGGTCCAGGCGACGCCGTCGCTGGCGTAGAGGATCGCCGCCTCCTTGGCCGAGATCCACGACTGCGGCCGACCGGACATGTCGAGTTGCAACACTTCCATGGTGTTTCGAGCGTAATCCATCCCGGGGTATTCAGCCAAGCGCCCACCGCCTGCCGAATCGCCTGTCGCGGTGCAGGCGCCACAGTTGCAACGCTTTGGGCGTGTCTTCGGCCGACGGGGTTTTGCCGACGAAACGAAGTCGATGCGAGGAGCTCGCCGCTATTCGCTTGTCCGGCCGACGCCGCCGGCTCGCGCCTGCGCGGTCAAATGCCGGCC
Organism: Caldimonas sp.; assembly: GCA_040006015.1. Classification (GTDB taxonomy): domain Bacteria; phylum Pseudomonadota; class Gammaproteobacteria; order Burkholderiales; family Burkholderiaceae_C; genus Schlegelella_A. The sequence continues at coordinate 2,056 of JBDTXV010000431.1, read as the reverse complement.
GGAGCCGCCGATTCGCGCGGATAGAGTCCGCGCTCGCGCGCCATCAGGCGCGTCAGCCCGAGCAACGCGCCGATGTTCGGCGCGTCGATGCCGACGCGCGCGCCGATCTCGTGGGCCGCGCCGACCAGCGCATCGATTTCGAGCGTCCGGCCGGCGAGCGCGTCCTGCAGCATCGAGGTCTTGAAGCCGCCGAGCTGGCGCGTGACGACGACGCGCTCTTCGCCCGACTGCGCGATCGGGCAGCCGATCCGCGCACCGATCGCGGCGGCTTCGGCCATCGCGCGCAGCATGAACGCCTGCACCAGCGGATCGTCGAGGATCCGGTCCGTCGTCGCGCCGGTCAGCGCCGAGATCGGATTCGTCGTCATGTTGCCCCACAACTTGTACCAGATGTCGCTGCGGATATCGGTGCTTGCTTCGGCGGCGAAACCGGCTCGCGCGAGCAGCTCGCAGACCGCCGCGGTCCGCGCCGACGCGCCGCCCGACGGTTCGCCGACGATCAGCCGGTTGCCGAAACCGTGCGCGACGACGCCGGGCTCGGGGCTCGAGCACGTCAGGTGGACGACGCAGCCGAGCACCTGCGCGAGCGGCAGCGTCGCGCCGATGCGCCCGTCCGGGTCGACGCTGCGGAGCGGCCCGGCGTCGGCGCCGGCGGCCGGGGCGGCGACCTGCAGGAACCACCACGGCACGCCGTTCATCGCCGGCAGCACGACGGTCTGTGCATGCAGCAGCGGCCGCAAGGTCGGCGCGGCTTCGATCAGCGCTGGCCCCTTCAGCGCGACGATCACGAGATCGTGGGGTCCGAGCTCGCGCGCGTCGCTGGCGACGCGGATCGGCGCGGCGAGCTCCTTGCTGTCGCGCGTCAGGCGCAGGCCGCGTTCCCGCACCGCCGCGAGCGTCGCGCCGCGCGCGAGCGCGCAAACCGGCAGTCCCGCGGCGGAGAGGCGGGCCGCGATCAACCCACCGACGGCACCGAGCCCGACGACGACTGTCTTCATGGCGATCTCGAGTTCTTTCACGGGCATTAGAGACGGATGCCTATGGAATTTTTGCAGAAAGGACCGGCGCCTCAGGCGCGGGGCCGGTTTTTCTGCAAAATAGCACGATCGTTCGCTTATTTGTTCCGCCCGTGTCCGATCAGACCTTGCTACGCCCCGAGCCTGCCGCATCCGAAGGCGCGGCGTCGAACCGTCCGCTGCTGAAAGGGCGGCAGACGCGCGCGGCGATCCTCGATGCCGCGCTGACGCTCGCGTCGCAGATCGGGCTCGAGGGGCTCTCGATCGGGGCACTTGCCGAAGTCACCGAGATGAGCAAGTCGGGCGTCTTTGCCCACTTCGGCTCGCGCGAAGAGCTGCAGATCTCGGTCGTGCGCGAGTACCACGCGAAGTTCGAGGAAGAGGTCTTCTTCCCGGCGCTGCGCGAGCCGCGCGGGCTGCCGCGGCTGCGCGCGCTGTTCGACCGCTGGCTGCGCCGCGTCTCGGTCGAGATCGATTCGGGCTGCATCTACATCAGCGGCGCGGTCGAATTCGACGACCGGCCCGGACCGGTGCGCGACGCGCTGGTGACCATGGTCGAGGCCTGGCAGCAGGCGCTCGAACGCGCGATCCATGCCGCGATCGCCGAAGGCCATCTGCGCGCCGATACCGATGCCCGGCAGCTGCTGTTCGAGCTGCACGGGCTGGTTCTCGCGCTGCATCACGATGCGCGCTTTTTGCAGAACCCGGGCACCGAGGATCGCGCCCGAGCCGCGTTCGAGCGCGTGATCGCGCACAGCGCAGCGCCGGTCGGGAAAGGCGCGTCCGCGCCGCCGGCCCGTGCGCGCAAGCCGCGCTCGGCGCGTCCGTCTTCGACTTGATCCTTTCCTTCAGGAGTTCCATTTCAATGCCCCACTACACCCCGCCGCTGCGCGACATGCAGTTCGTGCTGCACGAAGTGTTCAACGTCGTCGACGAGCTGAAGCGGCTGCCGCCGCATGCCGACATCGATGTCGCGACGATCGACGCAGTGCTCGAGGAAGCCGGCAAATTCGCGAGCCAGGTGCTCGCGCCGCTGAACC
>JBDTXV010000430.1:0-2789 GCA_040006015.1 Caldimonas sp. | reverse complement strand
CGCAGGTCGAGCGGCGCCGGCGCGTCGACCGCGTCGACCCAGGCCCAGAACTCGTCGCCGAGGCGCGCCTGCAGCGGCGCCGCGAGCCAGTCGGGCAAGTTGTGGCGCAGCCGCTCGGGCAGCGCCGCGAGATCGAAGGCGCGGCAGCGTGCCAGCCAGTCACGCTCGCGCTCGTCGATCGCCGCGTTCAGCACGCCGGCGTTGCCCTGCCACACGAGCAGCGCCAGGCGGCGCTCGATCTCGCCGCGGCCGCCGTTGGCCGAACTCGCCAGGTGGCGCCAGAGCGGGAGCTTCCTGAGCAGCGCGAAGACGCCGTCGGCGAGCAGGTGGCGATCGCGCGCACCGAGCGCGCGTTGCTCGCGGAAGAAATCGGCGACGACCCGGTCGGCCGGATGCTCGAAGCGAAGCACGCGGTGCACGAGCTCGGTCTGCGCCTCGAGCAGTGCGGTCGGATGCATCGGCCGGATTATCCTTGGCGTCCCGAGACCGTCCGGCGCTCCGCCGCAACTCGCCATGCACGAGACCCCGTGAGCCGCCGAGCCGCCGCCGGCGCGCCGGCCCATCGCTGGGTCGCGCACCGTCGCCTCATCGCCTGTGTCATCGCCGGCGCCATCGTCGGCGCTTTCTGGCCGAGCGACGGCGCCGCGCTCAGCCGCGTCCTGGTCGGCTGGAACGCCTTCGTCTGGCTCTACCTGGCGACGGTGGCGGTCACCCTCGTCCGCGCCGACTCCGGGCACATCAAGCGCCTGGCGCTGGCGCAGGCGGAGAGCGCCGCCACCGTGCTCGCCATCGTCGTCATCGCCGCGATCGGCAGCCTGGTCATCGTCGTCGTCGAGCTGCTCGCCGCCAAGGCGGCCGGCCCGCATCACATGTTCGCGCACCTGGTGTTCGCGTTCGTCTCGGTGCTCGGCTCGTGGCTGCTGCTGCCGATGCTGTTCGGCCTCGGCTACGCCAGCGAGTACTACGGCCCCGAGCCCGACCGGGGCCTCTCGTTTCCAGGCGCCGTCGAGGGCTTCGAGCCCGACCACACCGACTTCCTCTACTTCTCCTTCACCATCGCGGTGACCGCGCAGACTTCCGACGTCGGCGTGACGACGCGCGCGATGCGCCGGCTCGTGTTGTTCCAGTCGCTGCTGTCGTTCCTGTTCAACACGACGATCCTGGCGTTCTCGATCAACGCCGCTGCCAGCTTCTTCTAGCTCGTCGGGTCACCCGGCAGGAGAAGCTGCGTCGCGCCGTCGCGATGGCGAACGATGCCGCCGCGCCGCTCGAGGCGATCCTCGACCAGCCAGGCGATCGCGCGCGGGTACAGGCGATGCTCCTGGACGAGGATGCGCGCCGCCAGCGTCGCTTCGCTGTCGTCGGCGCGCACCGGCACCACCGCCTGGCCGATGATCGACCCGTGGTCGAGGTCGACGGTGACGAAATGGACGCTCGCCCCGCTCGCCTTGCAGCCCGCCTCGATCGCGCGCCGATGCGTCTCGAGGCCCGGGAACGCCGGCAGCAGCGAAGGATGGATGTTGACCAGTCGGCCATCGAATCGGCGCACGAAGGCGGCGCCGAGGATGCGCATGAAGCCGGCGAGCGCGACGACGTCGGGCCGGTGGCGCTCGATCCGCTCGGCGAGGGCGTCGTCGAACGCGTCGCGCGTCGCGAATGTCCGGTGCTCGACCACCTCGGTGGCGATGCCGTGCGCCTGCGCGAACGCGAGCCCGGCCGCGTCGGCGCGATTGCTGAGGACGGCGGCGATGCGCGCGTCCCAGCGCTCGTCGGCGCAGGCGCGAACGATCGCCTCCATGTTGGAGCCGCGACCCGAGATCAGGATGACGATGTTCTTCATCGGCGCGCGCAGTGTATCGGCGCCGGCTCGACCCGAAACCTACAATCAGCCGCTTTTGCCGACCTGCCCTCGATGAGCGATCAACCTCCCGTGCCGAGCGACTCGGCGCCGTCCATCAGCGAAGGCGAGTCCGTGACCTTGCGCCGCCGGGTCCTCTCCGGAATGCGGCCGACCGGCGCGATGCACCTCGGTCATTGGCACGGCGCGCTCAAGAACTGGGTGCGCCTGCAGGACGAGTACGAGTGCTTCTTCTTCGCCGCCGACTGGCACGCGTTGACGACGCACTACGAAGAGCGCGAGGTGATCGAGAGCTCGGTCTACGAGATGGTCACCGACTGGCTCGCCGCCGGCCTCGACCCGGACCGCGCGACGATCTTCATCCAGAGCCGCCTGCCCGAGCACGCCGAGCTGTTCACGCTGCTGGCGATGGGCACGCCGCTCGGCTGGCTCGAGCGCATGCCGACCTACAAGGACCAGATCGAGCGCCTGAAGGACCGCGACCTCGCGACCTACGGCTTTCTCGGCTACCCGCTGCTGCAGGCGGCCGACATCCTGATCTACAAGGCCGCGTTCGTGCCGGTCGGCGTCGACCAGGCGCCGCACGTCGAGATCACGCGCGAGGTCGCGCGCCGCTTCAACCATCTCTACGGCCGCGAGCCCGACTTCGACGAGCTCGTCAAGGCGGCGGTCAGGAAGTTGGGCAAGGACAAGGCGAAGGCCTTCGAATCGGCGCGTCACGCGTACCGCGAAGGGGGAGACGTCGCAGCCCTCGAACTCGGCCGTTCGATCATCGCGGCGAGCGGATCGCTCTCGAGCGGCGACCGCGAGCGGCTCGACGGCCATCTGCGCGGCACCGGCAGGACGATCCTGATCGAGCCCGACGTGCTGCTCACCCAGACCTCGAAGCTGATCGGCCTCGACGGCACGAAGATGAGCAAGAGCTACGGCA
>JBDTXV010000429.1:0-2794 GCA_040006015.1 Caldimonas sp. | reverse complement strand
TTCTTCGACATCGTCAACGGCCGCAATCCGAAGTACGCCGAATGGCTGACGAAGGTCTGAGCCGCATGGCCGCTCCGGTCGCGTTCGTCGAGGTCGGCGCCGCCGACCTGCAGGGCCCCGGCGTCGTGTTCTGCCCGAATCCGAAGATGCCGCTATGGAGCAACCATCCGCGCGTCTTCATCGATGTCGCTACCGCCGGCGAAGGCAAGTGCCCTTATTGCGGAACGGTCTACCGGCTGAAGGCCGGCGCGAAGCTGCCGGCGCATTGACCGCGCCGCCGCCCGCGCGCGCCGCGTCGCCGTTCGCTCGTCCGGCGCGCTGCCGATGACCGCGATCCGCGCGCTTGTGATCGCGCCGCAATGGATCGGCGATGCGGTGATGTCCGAGCCGCTGCTCGCGCTGCTCGCCGCGCGCGGCAAACGGATCGCGGTCGCGGCGCTGCCGTGGGTCGCGCCGGTCTATCGCGCGATGGCGCAGGTCGACGAAGTCGTCGAGTTGCCGTTCGCGCACGGCCGTCTCGACTGGGCCGCGCGCCGCCGAATCGCGGCGACGCTGCGCGGCCGCTTCGAGCGCGCCTACGTGCTGCCGAACTCGATCAAGGCCGCGCTGCTGCCGTTGCTCGCGCGCATCCGGCTGCGCATCGGCTATCTCGGCGAGGGCCGCTGGCTGCTGCTGAACCGACGACTAGCGAATCCGTGCGGCCACCCACCGATGGTCGAGTTCTACGGCGCGCTCGCCGGCGAACCGTTGCCGCCGAATGCGGCTCCACGCCTGCATTTCGACGAGGCCGTGCTCGACGCGGCGACTGGGGCCGCCGGCCTGCAACGCGGCCGCTATTGGGCCTTCGCGCCGGGCGCCGAATACGGTCCGGCGAAGCGCTGGCCGGCCGCGCATTACGCGGAGCTGTCGCGCTCGTTGCACCGCTCGAGCGGGCTGCCGGTCGTGCTGCTCGGCTCGGCCGGCGAGGCCGCGCTCTGCGACGAGATCGCGGCCGCGGCGCCGGGCGCGTGCCGCGTCCTCGCCGGCAAGATCGCGCTGGTCGACGCGATGGCCTTGATCGCCGCGGCGCGCGGCGTCGTCTCGAACGATTCGGGCCTGATGCATGTCGCGGCCGCGTTCGGCGTTCCGCAGGTCGCGGTGTTCGGGTCGACCAGTCCGCTGCACACGCCGCCGCTGAACACGCGCGCGAGGGTGCTGTGGCTGAAGGACGAGCTGCAGCTCGACTGCATGCCGTGCTTCGCGCGGACCTGCCGCTACGGCCACACGCGCTGCCTGGTCGAGGTCGGCGCCGGCCGTGTCGAAGGCGCTCTCGCGCAGGCCCTGGCTTGAGAGGCGACGCCGGTCGAAACGAGAAGCATCGGCACGATCGCCGGCGTCGCACGCGTGTCGACAGCCGGCCGCCCGGCCGGAACTACAGCGTCAGCTTGCCGGCGTAGAGCACCGGCCCGGTCGCTGCACCGGTCGGCGAGCCACCCGGCGGCTCGACGGTGACCGCGAGCGTTTCGGCGCCTTCGAGCACCTTGCCCTTGCGGACCACGGTCGCGCCGCTGGCGGAGATCACGCCGAGCGAACGCGGCACGCCTCCACGGGGTATCGCCCAGAGCTCGAGCGCGCGGTCGGGCCGCAGCGCGACGTTGACGAGCGGCTTCGTGACCAGTGCACTGCCGTCGCCGCTGATGCTGGCGACGAACGACGCCGGCGTCACCGCGCCGGCCGCGGCGCCGGTCGACGACAGCACGACGATGATCGGCGGCGGCACCGGCGCCGGGCTCGCGAGCAGGACCGCGAGACTGAGCGCGGCGACGCTCGCGACGCCGGCCAGGCCACGCCAGAACGCGAGCCTCGAGCCGAACCCGGTGCGCAGCTGCACCGGCGCGGCGCCCGCGCCGGCTATGCGACCTTTGATGCGCTGCCAGACCCGCGCCGGCGGCGCTTCGGGCGGCAACACCGCTGTCAACGGCATCAGCCGTTCCTGCCAACCCTGCGTCGCGTCGCGCAGCGCGGCATGCGCCGGCAGCAGCGCCTCGAAGCGGCGCCGCGCGCCGCCGCGCAAGGTGCCGGCCGCGTAGGCCATCGCGAGCCGATCGGCGAGATCGGAACGGCCGTAGTCCACTACCGGCTCTCCGCGGCCGCATCGCGGCCGACCGCGCTCTGCAGACAGTCTTTCAGCGCGAGCAGCGCGCGCCGGACCCATGACTTGACGGTGCCGAGCGGCTGGCGCATCTGGTCGGCGACCTCGGCGTGGCTGAGGCCGTGAAAGAACGCGAGCGCGACGCTCTGCCGCTGCAACGCGCTCAAGCCCTCCATGCAGGCCGCGAGCGCGCGTGCATCCGAAGCCTGGCTCAGCAGATCGAGCGGGCCGGGAGCGGCGTCGGCGACGGTGTCGTACACGGAGTCTTCCTCTGCATCGTTGGCGCTTCCGGACGCGCCGTGGGTCTGGATCTGCGGCCGGGTCTGGCCCCGGCGCAGGCTGTCGATCGCGCGGTTGCGCGCGATGCTCGTGAGCCAGGTGAGGGGCTGGCTTTGTGCAGCGTCGAAGCCTTGGGCGGCGCGCCAGACGTTGACGAACACCTCCTGCAGAATGTCTTCCGCCTGAGCCCTGTCCCGGTTGATACGCAACACCACCGCGAACAGATGCGGGCTGGTGCGCTCGTACAGCGTGGCAAAAGCCGCACGGTCGCCGAGCCCGGCGCGGCCGAGCAGGCGCGACAGGTCGAGGCTGCGCTCGGTCCAGTCGGCAACGGGGTTGGACGTCGGCGCTCGCTTCATACAATGGAGTCTATCCAAGACTCCC
>JBDTXV010000428.1:0-2796 GCA_040006015.1 Caldimonas sp. | reverse complement strand
TGCACCATCGCGATGATCACGCCGGTGCGGTTGAAGAGCAGCGCGAGCGGCCGCTCGATCAGATGGATGCCGATCAGCGCATGGTTGACCAGGCCCTCGGACTGCAGCAGCACGATCCACGCGGCGACGCGCACGAGGATCGAAGTCCAGAACGGCACCAGCACCAGGATCATCAGCACGTTGGCGCGGCGCGCCGGCAGCGTGCTGAGCCAGTACGCGAGCGGATAGCCGAGCGCGAGCGCCCACAGCGTGACGATCGCGCTGACCTCGAAGGTGCGCACGAGGATGCGGCCGAACGCGCGCTGCTCGGGCGCGACGCGCTCGATCGCGCCGTCCGTGCCGCGGCGCAGATCGACCGAGGTCAGCAGGTAGTCGGGCGTCCAGCGCGCGCCGTTCTTCGCGATCGCGCGCCAGTATTTCGCGTCGCCCCAGCGTTCGTCGAGCGCGATCAGTCCGGCCTTCACGGCGGCCGGGGTCGCGCCGCCTGCGAGCGGCAGGGCCTTGAACGTGTTCATCACGAGCGAGCGCGCACCGGGCGCCTCGCTGTTCAGACGGCGCGCCAATGCGCCGGCGTCGGAACTGTCCGGTAGCGCCGAAAGATCCTTGACGATCGCCGCGAACGCCTGCGCATCGGGGGTGCCCTCGCGATTCCAGTCCTGCAGCGCGACGACGGTGCGCGGCAGCGCGTTCGCGACCTCCGGGTTCTCGATTGCGCGCTTCAGCAGCGTCGCGATCGGCACCAGGAAAGTCAGCAGCAGGAACAGCAGCAGCGGCAGGGTCAACGAGAACGCGCGCAGCTTGCGCCGCCGCTCGGCGCGCGCGAGCTGGCGCCGCAGCGCATGCGGATCGTCGAGGCCGGGCAGCGCCGCGGCGAGGCCGATGCTCATCGTGTCGCCGGACGGTAGTGCCGGGACGAACGGGCGGCGGCTCGATCCACGGGCCGCCGCCGCTCGCGCCGCGTCAGTTCGTGGCCCAGGACGCGAAACGCTTCTCGAGGTCCTCGCCCTGGTCGGCCCAGAACTTCAGGTCGAACTGCAGCGCGTCCTTCGAGTTCGCCGGCGAGGTCGGCAGGTTGTCGAGCACCTTCGCATCGAGCTTCGCCAGCGCCTTGTTGTTGGTCGGACCGTAGGCGATGTTCTTCGCATACTCGGCCTGCGCCTCGGGCGTGCTCGCGAACGCGATGAACTTCAGCGAGGCGTCCTTGTTCGGTGCGCCCTTCGGGATGACCCAGTAGTCGAGGTCGTAGATGCCGCCGGTCCAGCCGATCTTCAGGTTCTTGCCTTCGCGGTTGGCGGCGTCGATGCGGCCGTTGTAGACCGTCGTCATCGCGACGTCGCCGGCGACCAGGAACTGCGGCGGCTGCGCGCCCGCTTCCCACCACTGGATGTTCGGCTTCAGCTCGCTTAGCTTCCTGAACGCGCGCTCGGCGCCGTCCTTCGTCGCGAGCACCTTGTAGACGTCGGCCGGCTTGACGCCGTCGGCCATCAGCGCGAATTCGAGGTTGTAGCGCGCGCCCTTGCGCATGCCGCGCTTGCCGGGGAATTTCTTCGTGTCCCAGAAGTCGGCCCAGGTCTTCGGGCCGTCCTTCAGCTTGTCGCCGTTGTAGGCCATCACGGTCGACCAGACGAAGATGCCGATGCCGCAATCGCTGACCGCGGCCGGGTTGAAGTCGGCCTTGTTGCCGATCTTGCTGTAGTCGAGCTTCTCGAACAGGCCTTCGTCGCAGCCGCGCGCGACGTCCGGCGATTCGACCTCGACGACGTCCCACGTGACCTTCTTGGTCTCGACCATCGCCTTGATCTTGGCCTGCTCGCCGTTGTATTCGACCGGGACGACCTTGATCCCGGTCTTTTCGAACGGCTCGTAGTAGGCCTTCTTCTGCGCGTTCGCGTTGGCGCCGCCGAAGTTGACGACGGTGATCTGCTGTTGCGCCAGCGCCGGCAGCGCAACCGCGGTGCCGAGCGCGGCGACGAGGGCCGCGGCCAATATGCTTTTGTTCATGATGTCGACTTCTCCTGTGGGGGTGGGAAATTGTTGCGTGCAAGTGGCAAGTGCGTGGTCAAGCGTAGACCCGCGTCAGCTCGGGCGCCAGCTCGAGCCAGATGTTCGCACCGGCGCGCGGCACGGCGGGCATCGACAGCGGCAGCTTGACGGTCGCGACGCTCTGGCCTTCGCCGACGGCGCACAGAAGCCGCAGATGGTCGCCGAAATAGATCACGTCGCGCACCTGGGCCTGCAGCACGTTGCCGCGGCCGTCGACCGGCTCGGCGTGGACGACGATGCGCTCGGGCCGGATGCAGGCTTCGACCGGCGCGCCGACCGCGGCGCCGTTGACGTTCAGCCCGGTCAGGACGCGGCCGTCGGTCAGCACCAGCCCGCAGCGCTCGCTGTCGTCGTCGACCTGCGCCGCGCGCACCGTGCCGCGCAGCATCGTGCTGTCGCCGATGAAGCTCGCGACGAACCGGTTCGCCGGCGCTTCGTACATCCGGTCGACCGCGTCGACCTGCTGGATCGCGCCGTCGTCGAAGACCGCGACGCGGTCCGACATCGTCAGTGCCTCGCCCTGGTCGTGGGTCACGTAGACGAAGGTAACGCCGAGCTGGCGATGCAAGTCCTTCAGCTCGAGCTGCATGTGCTCGCGCAGCTGCTTGTCGAGCGCGCCGAGCGGTTCGTCCATCAGCACGAGTTGCGGCTCGAAGACCAGCGCGCGGGCCAGCGCGACGCGCTGCTGCTGGCCGCCCGAGAGCTGCGCCGGCAGCCGCGCGTCCATCCCCTGCAGCCGCACCATCTCGAGCG
>JBDTXV010000427.1:0-2800 GCA_040006015.1 Caldimonas sp. | reverse complement strand
GCAAGAACTTCGCGATCACCGCGCAGCCGGGCGTCGCCGCGCCGCTCGCCAACGTGCCGGCCGACTACGAGAAGCGCCTCGTCAAGATGGACTTCAAGTACGCGGCCGAAAACCGCGAACGCATCCTCGCCGAGTGGACCAGGCGCTACGACGCGAAGAGCGAGCCGAAGAAATAATCGATGCGCGTCGCGGAGCGCGACCCGGCCAGATCCGCCGATGCCGGTCGACCGGCCGCTGCGACGGCCGAGTATCTCCGGCTGCAAGGCGTCGAGAAGCGATTCGGCGCGTTTCAGGCCCTGCGCGACATCGACCTGACGATCGCGCGCGGCGAGTTCGTCTGCTTTCTAGGTCCGAGCGGCTGCGGCAAGACGACGCTGCTGCGCATCGTTGCCGGGCTCGAGACGCAGTCGGCCGGAACGATCCACCAGGGCGACCGCGACATCTCGCGGTTGCCGCCGGCCGAGCGCGACTACGGCATCGTGTTCCAGTCGTACGCGCTGTTCCCGAATCTGAGCGTCGCCGACAACGTCGCCTACGGCCTCGTCAACCGCAAGGTGCCGCGGCGCGCGATCGCCGAGCGCGTCGACGAGTTGTTGAAGCTGGTCGGCCTGCCGGGCAGCGGGCCGAAGTTTCCGGCGCAGCTGTCCGGCGGCCAGCAGCAGCGCATCGCGCTCGCCCGCGCGCTCGCGACCGCGCCGGGGCTGCTGCTGCTCGACGAGCCGCTGTCGGCGCTCGACGCGCTCGAGCGGGTACGCCTGCGCCAGGAAATCCGTTCGCTGCAGAGGAAGCTCGGCGTCACGACGATCATGGTCACGCACGACCAGGAAGAGGCGCTGTCGATGGCCGACCGCATCGTCGTGATGAACCAGGGCGGGGTCGAGCAGGTCGGCACGCCGATGCAGGTCTATCGCGATCCGACCTCGCCGTTCGTCGCCGATTTCGTCGGCAAGATCAATGTCCTCGCCGGGCGCCTGCATCCTGGCGGCAATCTGCACATCGGCGACAGCCGCTTCGCTTGCGGCGAAGCGACCGAGACCGAACGCGAGGTCAAGGTCTATCTGCGTCCCGAAGACGTGCTCGCGCGGCCGATTGCGCCGGGCGACAGCAACGTCTTCACCGGCTCGATCGACAAGATCGAGTTCCTCGGCTCGTATTGCCTGGTGCGCGTCACGTCGGCCGAGATCGGGCGGCAGCCGGTCACCGTGTACCTGTCGCTGAATTACCTGGCCGAGCAGGGGCTCGAGGTCGGCAGCCGGCTGCCGCTGCGCCTGCTGCCCGAGCGGATGCGCTTCTTCTAGGCGCGCCGACGCATGGCCGCCGCCGTCCTGCCTCTGCGTGCGCTGCCGGCGGTGCGCCAGCGCGCGCACTGGACCGACCGGATCGCGCATGCGGCGCTGCTTGCGATCCTCGTCGCGCTGCTCGTCTTCGTCGCGCTCCCGCTGTTCACGATCCTGGTCCAGGCGGTGCAGTCGGCCGACGGCGCGTTCGTCGGCCTGGCGAATTTCACGAGCTATCTGCGCACGCCGGCGCTGCTGCAATCGCTCTGGAACAGCGTCTGGGTCTCCGGGCTGGTCACATTCGTCACGGTGCCGCTCGCGTTCGCGTTCGCGTATGCGCTGATGCGCAGCTGCATGCCGGCGAAGGGCTTGTTCCGCACCATCGCGCTGGTGCCGCTGCTCGCGCCGTCGCTGCTCGCGGCGATCTCGCTGATCTACTGGTTCGGCAACCAGGGCGCCGCGCGCGGCGTGCTGCACGCGCTCGGCTTCGCGAACATCTACGGCGCACCGGGCGTCGTGCTGGCCGAATGCTTCGCGGTGTTCCCGCATGCACTGATGATCCTGATCACCGCGCTGTCGCTCGCCGATGCGCGGCTCTACGAAGCGGCCGACGCGCTCGGCACCGCGACGCGGCGCAAGTTCTTCACGATCACGTTGCCCGGCGCGAAATACGGGCTGATCTCGGCCGCGCTGGTCAGCTTCACGCTGGTGATGACCGATTTCGGGATCCCGAAGGTGATCGGCGGCAACTTCAACATGCTCGCGACCGACGTCTTCAAGCTCGTGATCGGCCAGCAGGACTTCCAGCGCGGCGCGGTCGTCGGCCTCTTGCTGCTGACGCCGGCGGTCGTGACGTTCGCGGTCGACTGGTTCGTGCAGAGGAAGCAGACCGCGATGCTCGGCGCACGCGCGGTGCCGTACCGGCCGAAGCGCTCGCGCGGTTTCGATGCCGCGATGACCGCGTACTGCCTCGTGATCGCGGCGCTGATGCTGGCGATGATCGGGATGGCGGTGTTCGCGTCGTTCGCGAGCTTCTGGCCGTACAACCTGACGCCGAGCCTGAAGCATTACACGATGGGGCTGGTCGACGCCGAGGTCGGCGACGCATTCGTCAACAGCCTCGAGCTCGCCGCGGCGACCGCGCTGTTCGGCACGGCCATCGTCTTCGTCGGCGCCTACATGCTCGAGAAGACGCGCGGTGCCGCCGCGCTGCGCCCTGTCGTGCGGCTGCTCGCGATGCTGCCGATGGCAGTGCCGGGGCTCGTGCTCGGCCTCGGCTACATCTTCTTCTTCAACCTGCCGGCCAATCCGCTGCACGGCCTCTATCACACGCTCGCGCTGCTGGTCTGTTGCACCGTCGTCCATTTCTACACGACCGGGCACCTGACCGCGGTCACCGCGCTGAAGTCGCTCGACGCCGAATTCGAGGCGGTGTCGGCATCGCTGAAGGTGCCGTTCTACAAGACCTTCTGGCGCGTGACGCTGCCGATCTGCACGCCGGCGCTGGTCGACATCGCGCGCTA
>JBDTXV010000426.1:0-2821 GCA_040006015.1 Caldimonas sp. | reverse complement strand
GGCCGGCGCCGATGACGATGGCATCGAAACTCTGGATCGGCATGATGGCTCCGCTGAAGGCCAACGCGACGCTGTCGAAAATCGAGGCGCCCGAACGACATTGTCCGACGTCGCATGGTGCGCCGCCGAACCGAAGGAGATCTTGCAATGGAATACCTGATGCTCATCCACGCCGACCCGTCCGCGCTGCAGGCGCTGCGCGATGCCGAGCGCTCGACCGCGCTCGCCGCATACGGCGCCTACAGCGAAGCGCTGCAGAACGCCGGCGTGCTGCGCGGCGGCAATCGCTTGCGCAACGCCGACACCGCGACGACCGTGCGCATGCGCGACGGCAAGACCGAGGTGCTGAACGGCCCCTTCATCGAGACGCGCGAGCAGCTCGGCGGCTACTACCTGATCGACGTGCCCGATCTCGACGCCGCGCTGGCGTGGGCCGCGCGCTGTCCGGGCGCCAGCCACGGCGCGGTCGAGGTGCGGCCGATCTGGGCGATGGGCGAGGCCTGAGCGCGCGCATGCCGCCCGACGCCATCGACACCGCGAATGCGGCGCGCGCCGCCGAGAACGCGGCGCGCCGCAGCTACGGCAAGCTGATCGCGTTCCTCGCCGCCCGCACGCGCGACGTCGCAGGCGCAGAGGACGCGCTGGCCGAAGCGTTCGCGATCGCGCTGTCGATCTGGCCGCGCGACGGCGTGCCGCAGAACCCCGAGGCGTGGCTGCTGACCGTCGCGCGCCGGCGCGAGGTGGACGCGTTGCGGCGCCGCCTGCGCGACGAGGACGCGGCCGCCTACTTCGGCTGGCTCGCGGAACTGGACGAGCGGCACGACACCGATCCCGAAGTCCCGGACCGTCGCCTCGAGTTGCTCTTCGCCTGCGCCCATCCGGCGATCGATCCGGCGGTGCGCGCGCCGCTGATGCTGCAGGCGGTGCTGGGCTTCGATGCGGCGACGATCGCATCCGCGTTCCTCGTCGCGCCCGCGACGATGAGCCAGCGCCTGGTCCGCGCGAAGACCAAGATCCGGCAGGCCGGCATCGGCTTTCGGGTGCCCGAGCAGGCGCAGTGGCCGGAGCGCCTGTCCGCGGTTCTCGACGCGGTCTACGCGGCGTATGCAGAAGGCTGGTCCGACGGCGCGGGGCTCGACCCGCAGCGCCGCAACCTCGCCGACGAAGCGATCTGGCTCGGCCAGCTCGTCGTGCTGTTGATGCCCGAGGAGCCCGAGGCCCTCGGCCTGCTCGCACTGATGCTGTACGCGCACGCGCGTCGCGTCGCGCGCCGCGATGCGGCCGGCAACTACGTGCCGTTGGCCGAGCAGGACACGCGTCTCTGGGACGCCGCGATGATCGACGAGGCCGAAGGATTGCTGCGCCGCGCCGCGACGGCGCGCACGCCGGGGCGCTTCCAGCTCGAAGCGGCGGTGCAGTCGGCCCACTGCGCCGGACGCCGCAGCGGCACGCCCGACGCCGCCGCGGTGCTGCGGCTGTACGAAGCGCTCGATGCGATCGGCCGCTCGCCCGTCGCGGCGCTGAACTGCGCGGTGGCACGGGCCGCGGCCGAGGGGCCGGCCGCCGCATGGGCCGATATTCAAAAGCTCGAAGGCGATCCTCGCCTCGCGGAGTACCAGCCGTACTGGGCCGCCCGGGCCGATCTGCTCGCCCGTCTGGGCCGCGGCGCGGAGGCCGCCGTCGCGTATCAGCGCGCGATCGGTCTCGAGCGCGACCCGGCGGTGCGCCGTTTCCTGGAGCAGCGGGCGCAGCGACTCGGGACACCTGGAGGGTCATAGACGCGCCACGAGAGGCCGCGCGCACTTCACAGTGGGCTAACAATCGCCCGCGACAATTGCTGCGGACTTCCGCGACGCCGGCATGAATCGAACATTAATTTCCCGCTACGACGGCCTCAGTCAGGCCTTGCACTGGCTCACGGCCGTCGCAGTGACGATCGCCTTCATCCTCGGGCCCGGCGGCTTCGGCCGCCTGATGCGCCAGGGGATCGACCCGGCGACCCGCAACTACATCGTCTGGCACGAGACCCTGGGCGTCACTGTGCTGGTGCTGACGTTGCTGCGCCTGCTCTGGGTCGCGCGGCGCCCGCCCGCGCCGCGCCACGAATTGCCCGGCTGGATGCATGGCACCGCGAGGCTGACGCACATCGCGCTGTGGACGCTGCTGCTCGCGCTGCCGGTCACCGCGTTGCTGACGCTCGGCGGCGAGGGCCATCCGCTGACTCTGCTCGGCGGCCTGCGCATCGACCGATTGCCGCTGATTGCCGGGTCCCGCATCGCCGACCTCGCCGACTGGGGCAACGTCCACAAGTTTCTCGGCGATTCGATCATGTGGCTGGCCGGCTTCCACGCCGCCGCCGCGATCTTCCATCACGTCGCACTGAAGGACGGCGTGCTCCGGGCGATGTTGCCGGGGTCGAAGGCGCGCTGAGAGGACGCGCCGATGATCGGTCGCCGACGCCGGAAGACGCCGGCGCGCCGCTCCTCTCTTCAGAACGACCGGGGCAGCCCGAGCACGTGCTCGGCGACGTACGCGAAGATCAGGTTGGTCGAGATCGGCGCGACCTGGTAGAGCCGGGTCTCGCGGAACTTGCGCTCGACGTCGTACTCGTGCGCGAAGCCGAAGCCGCCGTGGAACTGGATGCAGGCGTTGGCCGCCTCCCAGCTCGCCTTGGCGGCGAGGTACTTGGCCATGTTGGCCTCGGCGCCGCACGGCTCCTTCGCGTCGAACAGGGCGCAGGCGCGAAAGCGCATCAGGTCGGCGGCCTCGATCTCGATGTAGGCCTCGGCGATCGGGAACTGCACGCCCTGGTTCTGGCCGA